>CAXMTM010000206.1:0-1927 GCA_964196385.1 Arenicellales bacterium | reverse complement strand
ACCAGTGAAACCTCGGGCATATCCAGGCCCTCACGCAACAAATTGATCCCCACCAGAACGTCAAACTTGCCCGCCCGAAGGTCTCTTATGATCTCAACTCTCTCAACGGTCTCTATGTCGGAGTGCAGGTAGCGTACTTTGATGTCATGCTCGGTCAGATAGTCGGTCAGGTCCTCGGCCATGCGTTTGGTCAGGGTGGTGACCAGCACACGTTCATTGATTTTCACACGCTTGTTGATCTCCGACATAAGATCGTCCACCTGGGTGAGTGCGGGTCGCACTTCCAGTTGCGGATCGACCAATCCCGTCGGCCGCACCACCTGGTCGACGACCTGTGGTGCACGCTGCAGTTCATAGGGTCCTGGCGTTGCGGAGACAAAAATGAGCTGGGACATGACCGCTTCAAACTCGTCAAACCTGAGCGGTCGGTTATCCAGTGCCGATGGCAGGCGAAAGCCGTATTCCACCAGGGTTTCTTTGCGCGAGCGATCGCCCTTGTACATCGCTCCGAGCTGTGGTACCAGGACGTGGCTCTCATCCAGCACAATCAGTGCATTGCCAGGAAGGTAATCGATCAGTGTCGGCGGCGGTTCGCCTGTAGCGCGGCCTGACAAATATCTGGAGTAGTTCTCTATGCCGTTGCAGTAACCCAGTTCCTGCATCATCTCCATGTCGTATTGGGTCCGCTGCTCCAGTCTCTGCGCCTCGAGCAACTTGCCAGAATCGCGCAGTTGTGCCAGCCTGTGTGCCAGCTCCGGCTTGATTTCCTCCACGGTTTTCAGGACGGTCTCCCGGGGGGTCACATAGTGACTCTTGGGATAGATCGTCGTACGTGTGATCCTTTCATCCACTTCACCGGTGAGCGGATCGAACCGCGACAACTTCTCGACTTCATCGCCGAACAATTCTATGCGGAAGGCAAATCGTTCGGATTCGGCTGGAAATATGTCGATCACATCTCCCCTGACCCGGAAAGTGCTGCGCTTCAGGTCATAGTCGTTGCGGGTGTATTGCAGTTCCGACAGTTTTTTGAGCACCTCGCGCTGATCGATCATGGCACCTTCACGCAGGTGCAGGATCATACCGTGATAGGCCACCGGATCACCCAGCCCGTAGATCGCCGACACGGTTGCGACGATGATGACATCCTCCCTTTCCAGCAAGGCCTTGGTCGCCGACAGCCGCATTTGATCTATGTGATCGTTGATGGATGCATCTTTTTCGATATATGTATCGCTGCTTGGAACATAAGCCTCCGGTTGGTAGTAGTCATAATAGGAAACAAAATACTCCACTGCATTGTTCGGGAAAAAATCGCGCATTTCCGCATAGAGTTGGGCGGCAAGGGTCTTGTTGGGCGCCATGATCAATGTCGGCCGCCGCATCTGCTGGATCACATTGGCTATGGTAAATGTCTTACCGGAACCGGTAACCCCCAGCAAAGTCTGGAACGCGTCCCCGTTTCTGAGGCCTGCAATCAAGGCGCAAATGGCTTCCGGCTGGTCCCCGGCGGGCTCAAATTCACTGACAAGCCGAAATTCTTTTCGCAACGTTTGTTCCCCTCTTTGTCAGCAACCGCTTTTGGTGGTACAAATCACTTCCATTTCAACATAAGGGCACCTCGAAAAATGAGGATTTTCGTGCGCCAGTAAGCACCCGCGCAGAATTGCAGTGTATATGACATACACAAGGATTCGAGCACGGGGCTGACACGACTATCGTGAGAAAAGACCATTTTTCGAGATGCCCATGAATTCGAAGGGTAGCCAGTGAACAGTATAAAATTGTCAAAACGGGTTGGTTTGATCAAGCCCTCCCCCACCATCGCCGTATCCACCCGCGCCCAGGAGATGCGGGCCGCCGGACATGATGTGATCGGTCTGGGTGCCGGGGAACCGGACTTCGACACACCGGAACATATAAAGGC
>CAXMTM010000205.1:0-13301 GCA_964196385.1 Arenicellales bacterium | reverse complement strand
GGCCGCATACAGATCATATACAAGACCCTGGCTTGCCGGCCCCA
This sequence comes from Arenicellales bacterium, assembly GCA_964196385.1. Lineage (GTDB taxonomy): Bacteria > Pseudomonadota > Gammaproteobacteria > Arenicellales > JAANXG01 > JAHEKE01. The sequence continues at coordinate 13,257 of CAXMTM010000205.1, read as the reverse complement.
GCATCAATACGACAGCTACAAGTACGGTTCTGAACCGCCAGACAGATTTAACCGGAATAGTCATAAATGATTCACAATCTCGCTAGTCTCATGTTTTCAAGAGGAACATTTCCTCAGTCGGTCGCTATTACTGATACGCAATTTTTCGGAAAACCCCTTGTGAAACTCCTTGTAAAAACAATATCCTGCGTGGCATTTGCGCAGGTTTATGACTATCCGGGGTAAATTCATTACGGACTTTATTGTCTGTTTTCATTCGGATAACGCGAGGTTCTTATGTCAAGTCTAGCCCATGTGGGCCACAACTCCAATCACAAACTGTTCGTTCAGTCTGGGTCAAAGAAACAGTAGAATATTCTTTTTTTTAAACCACTGGGCACTGATTTTCTGAAAAATGGCAGTTTTAAGCGTTTTAACCTATCCGGATCCGCGATTGCGCGAACACGCCGCCGTTGTTGATTGTGTGGATGCCGACATCCGGCGATTAGTTGATGATTTGGCTGAAACCATGTACGCGGCGCCTGGTATCGGGCTGGCTGCGGTTCAGGTCAATGAGCGCAAAAGGGTGGTGGTTATTGATGTATCAGAAGATAAGTCAGACCTGAAGGTGTTCATCAACCCGGTCATCACTGCGTCAAGCGGCGAACAGGAAAGCGAGGAAGGCTGCCTGTCGGTTCCCGGTGTATACGCCCCGGTTACGCGGGCGGAACAAATCGTGGTGCGAGCGCTGGACCGCAATGGCGATGAATTTATCCAAGAGACCGAAGGCATGTTGGCGGTTTGCATTCAGCATGAGATTGACCACCTGGAAGGGAAGGTGTTCGTTGATTATTTATCCCGCATGAAACGAGAAAGGATTCGAAAGAAATTTACCAAGCAGATACGGCGCAATTCCGAAGACATCGCCAGCAGTGCCGTACTTTGACTCCATGCGTATCGTATTTGCGGGGACACCGCAATTTGCGGTGCCGGCACTGAAGAGCCTGATAGACAGCGGAGCGGAGATAACCGCAGTCTATACTCAACCCGACCGCCGGGCGGGTCGGGGCCGCCGGCTCAGGTCGAGCCCCGTAAAGCTGTTGGCACTCGAGCATGGGTTAGCGGTTGTCCAGCCGGCGACATTGAAGGAAGAGAGCACACGACTCCAAATGGAGGCATTGGAGCCGGATGTGGTGGTCGTCGTGGCCTATGGACAAATATTGCCGACCGAGATCCTTAACCTGCCCAAACTGGGCTGCTTGAATGTTCACGCGTCCTTGTTGCCCAGGTGGCGCGGCGCGGCGCCCATCGCCAGGGCCATCGAGGCTGGAGATCGAATCACCGGTGTCACCCTGATGCAGATGGATGCCGGCCTGGATACCGGCGCGATCATCGCCACCAGCGAGATCGAGGTGGATCAAACCGATAATTCAGCAAGCCTGCACGACAAACTGGCAAATCTGGGTGCGGATTTGCTGGTTCGCTCGTTGCCGGCTTATGTGCGCGGGGAATTGAAAACAGTGGCGCAAGATGATAGAGCCGCAACTTACGCACCAAAACTCTCAAAAAGTGAAGGCAACATCGATTGGTCCGGCAGCGCTGCGAATATCCGCAACAAGGTCCGGGCATTCAACCCCTGGCCCATTGCTCATACCAGGCACCGGGGAAACAGGATCAGAATTCTGCAGGCGGAAATCGGCCATGCTGATGATGGCCAGCGCATACCCCATGGCACCATATGTAACGTCGAAAAAACCGGCGTGGACGTGGCCTGCGGGGAGGGTGTCCTGCGAGTGACCCGACTGCAGCGAGACGACGGCAGGGCCCTGGCTGTGGTTGATTTCATCAATGGCTACCCGTTGCGGCAAGGCGAGCTCCTGCAGTGACCAATAGCAGGGCGGTGGCAGCCAGAACGCTGGTGTCAATGCGGGAACGGGGAGTGTCTCTAAATGATGCGCTGTCTGATTCCTCATCGCCCTTACTGAAGGAGCTGGTGTATGGTGTGACGAGATGGTTTTGGCGCCTGCAGGCCAGCGCCGACAGATTATTGAAAAAACCCCTGCGCAAAAAAGATTCCGATCTACTGGTGTTGATCCTGGTTGGCATGTATCAACTCTGGAAACTCAGCATTCCTGCCCATGCTGCTATAAATGAAACGGTCGATGGGTGTGAACAGTTGGGCAAGAGCTGGGCGCGGGGCCTGGTCAACGCAGTACTACGTTCTTATGTCAGAAGCGGAGGGGAAGCGTGTGCGGGCCTCTCCGATGAGGCACGCTACAGTCATCCTTCCTGGTTGCTGCAACATGTTCGCCAGTCCTGGCCCGAACACTGGCGGCAAATGCTGACCGCGAATAACGAGCGTGCACCGATGGTGTTGAGGGTAAATTGTCAGCGTATCGACAGGAGCAGGTACCTCGAGGAGTTGGCCCGCTGCGGCCTGGGCGGACGGTGCGATGAGCTGTCATCTCACGGCGTTGTCCTGGATTCGCCGGTTTCGGTTCACACCCTGCCGGGCTTCGCGGATGGCTGGGTGTCGGTGCAGGATACGGCGGCGCAGTGGGCGGCGGCGATGTTGACGCTGAGGGCGGGGGGCCGGGTGCTGGACGCCTGTGCTGCTCCGGGGGGGAAGTTGACCCACATCCTTGAGGCACATCCACAAGCCGGGCCGGTGCTTGCCATCGACATCAGTGCCAGGCGCATTGCAATGATCCGGGAAAACCTGGATCGCCTGGGGGTTTCAGCCGAGCTAAGGGTGGCCGATGCCGGAGATCCCGAATCCTGGTGGGATGGAACCCGGTTTGATTGCGTCGTGCTGGATGCGCCGTGTACGGGCTCGGGAGTGATACGCCGTCACCCCGATATCAAGCACCTGAGGCGCCCCGGAGATGTAGCCAATATGGTGGACAATCAGGCGTTGTTGCTGGAACGATTGTGGCGAACGGTGGCGCCGCATGGTCATCTGCTGTATATCACCTGCTCCGTCTTCCCGGAAGAGAATGAAAATCAGGTGCAAAGGTTTTGCGCGGATCGAAATGATCTGGACATATGTCCGATCCGGGCCCCGGTGGGACTGCACGGCCCGTTTGGTCTGCAGACCTTGCCCGGCGTACACGATGTAGACGGATTTTTCTATTCTCTGCTGCAGAAAAAGGGGGCTTGACATACCCATGTCGGTGCTTTTCAGGTGTACAGGAGCCTTGTTGTCGGCCGTGCTCTTGTGTGGCATACAAGCCGGCTTCGCCAGCGCGGATTTCGTGGTCACGGATGTACAGGCCCGGCTGGATCGAAGGGAGCTGCATGTTTCCACCAGGATCCGCCTCACTCTCAGTGAGCAAGCCGAGCTTGCAGTCGAAAATGGCGTACCGCTGGTGGTGCTCACCGAATTCGTGCTGGTGCGCGATGGAATCCTGTGGAACGAGACTTTGTTTGAGCACAGCATCCGTCAACAACTGCGCTTCCATGGTCTGGCGGACCGTTATGTGGTCGAGGACCTGAATGGGGGCCGAATAGACACTTACGATTCCGTGAATGACGCGCTGAAGAGTATGGGGGTCTTCAGGTCGCAGGTATTCACGATGTCCGCAGAAGTAAATCCGGAAAGTCCGGAGTATACTCTACAGGTGCGCAGTCTCCTTGACATAAACAGGCTGCCTGCGGCTCTGCGGCCCCTGGCATTTTTCTCCCCTTCCTGGCGACTGTCCAGTGGCTGGACAAAATGGCAAGTAACAAATCGGTAGTTCGGTTCCTGTTTGGGCCTGTTCCGGCGGTGATAATTTCGCTGCTGCTGTTGTTTACACTGTTCCTGCTGACCTCCGCCGCACAACACTCCAAGCTATCGGGAGAATTCTATTCCGTTCTGCTGGGGGTCAATATCCTCGGTATCCTTACTTTGGGCATCCTCATTGCAGTGAACTTGTTGCGCCTGTACCGGCAGTTACGTGCAAAGGTGCTGGGTTCAAGGTTGACGCTGCGCTTGGTGGCGATGTTTGTCCTGCTGGTGGTGGCGCCGATCACCGTGGTCTACCATTTTTCCGTCCAGTTTCTCAGCAAGGGCGTGGACAGTTGGTTTGACGTCAAGATCGATAAAGCCGTGGATGACGCCCTGTTGCTGGGCGCCACCACCCTGGAAGCAATCAAGCAGGAAGGTGTGGAGCGACTGGTGGAGGGGGCCAGACGTCTCGAAACCGTGAGCAACCGCTTCGAAGTCACTCCATTATTGAACGAGCTTAGCGATGAAAGCGGTTACATTGAGTTGAGTTTGTATACCCAGGAAGGGCGATTCATTGCCTCGAGCTACCAGGCCGAGCAATTTCTCATTCCCAGTATGCCGGGCGAACGGCTACTGTCCCAGATCGGCAGGGGTCGGGAATACGTCGGCCTTGAGCCCATATCCGGGGGTAACCAGCAACTGAGGATAGCGGTACCGGTTCGATCCCCCGGTTTGGGCGCGCCGGATCGGGTTTTACAGGCGCTACAGTTATTGCCTTCTCGCTATGCGGCACTGGCCGATAGTGTGGAATCCGTTTCCGCCCAGTACAAGCAGATGATATTTATCCGGGGACCGTTAAAATTCAGCCTGATCCTTACCCTGACACTGGTAGCTCTTGTCGCTACCCTGCTGGCGGTGTGGGCGGCAATATTCATTTCACGCCGGATGACCGCGCCCCTTCGTGACCTGGCAGAAGGTACCAGAGCCGTTGCCGCCGGTGACTACGGGAAGGAACTGCCGGTCAACAGCACCGATGAACTGGGCGTGCTGGTCAGATCCTTCAATGAAATGACCAAACAGATCAATAAAGCACAAAGCCGGGTGCGAACCAGCCAGAAGGAAGCGGAGAATCAGCGCACATACCTGGAGACGGTTCTGGGTCATCTGTCTTCCGGCGTCATGTCCTTCGACACGGCGCACAGTCTTCGCACATCAAACTCAGCGGTGACCCAGATCCTGGGGATCGAATTCGAAAGCGGCCTGTCGGCCGATCGTATCAGAGAGGAGCACCCCAATCTGGAACCTTTGTTCAGTGTCATCGAGGGTTCCATGACACAGCAACTGAACGAGTGGCAGAGCGAAGTCACTGTATTCGGGCCTCGCGGTCGCCAGGTGCTCATACTTCGAGGTACGAAGTTGACCGGCCGGGGCGGTTATGTTGTGGTATTTGACGACATCACCGATCTGATTCAGGCACAAAGGGACGCCGCCTGGGGGGAAGTAGCCAGGCGACTGGCACACGAAATAAAAAATCCCCTCACTCCAATCCAGTTGTCGGCCGAGCGAATCAGGCGCAAGTATCTGGGCTTGCTTGGCGGGGAGGATCGTGCAACTCTGGATAGAGCGACCCGGACAATTGTGCAGCAAGTGCAGTCGATGGAGGAGATGGTGAATGCTTTTTCGAGTTATGCACAGCCGGTGCGTATGGAAATGAACGAGATAAACCTCAATCAACTGGTTAAGGACGTTTCGGAACTATACAAGCGTGATGATCACGTAATCGGCTTCCGCTTTGATTTGGAAAATGATTTGCCAGCGATAGCCGCGGATGCCAGGGGCCTGCGCCAGGTGTTGAACAATCTCCTGATCAACGCCCAGGATGCGCTGGCCAATACCACCGACCCCGTCATCGTTTTATCTACACGCAGCGTTCAGTCGGCTACCAACAATTACATTGAGTTGACGGTACAGGACAATGGCCCGGGGATCCCCGGGGATTTATTGGGCAAGTTGTTCGAACCGTATGTCACCACCAAGGAAAAAGGCACCGGGCTCGGGCTTGCCATTGTCAAAAGGGTCGTCGAGGAGCACGGCGGCGCCATATGGGTCGAGAGCCAGCCCGGTGAGGGCGCTAAAACCACGGTTCGACTGCCGGTATCGAACCTTCGTGCGAACGGCACGGCGGATATCAGGTTGACCACAGCCAGAGCGGCCGGAGAGCAGGCATGATCGGGCGCACTGTCCTGGTTGTGGATGATGAGCCGGATATAAGGCAGGTCGTGCAGGATGTACTGGAGGACGAGGGCTTCGAAGTATTGACGGCGGACGGCGCCGATCCGGCGCGGCGGGCATGGCAGGAACACGACATCGATCTGGTTCTGCTCGATATCTGGATGCCCGGAACGGACGGGATTTCTTTGCTCAAGGAATGGTCCAACGGGGGTGCCCCGGCAGTGCCTGTAATCATGATTTCCGGACACGGAAATGTGGAAACGGCGGTGGAGGCGATTCGTTTCGGCGCCTACGACTTTCTGCAGAAGCCGCTGTCTACGGCCAAGTTGCTTGTCACCGTGAACCGTGCCTTGCAGAGTGAGCAACTGCGCCGGGAGAACCTCAGTCTCAGGAACCGGTTACAGCCCACATCGGACCTGTTGGGCAAGAGTGAGTCGATTCAACAGATAAGGGGCCTCATTGCGCGCACTGCGGCCACGGACAGCTGGGTACTCATTTCCGGCGAACCGGGCAGTGGCAAGGGGGTGGCTGCGCGGTTGTTGCACAATCTTAGCAAGCGCGCCGACAAACAACTGGTGGAACTCAGCGTGGCTGCAATTCCCGGCGAGAACCTTGCGGTCCAGCTGTTCGGAAGCGAGCACAATGGCAATGTACAACGGGGCAAATTTGAGGAAGCGCTCGGCGGGACCCTGGTGCTGGAACAAATTACCGATGCTAATCTTGAGGTTCAGGCCAGGCTGTTGAGCGCACTCGAAGAGGGATCTTTTATGCGCGTGGGCGGGCAGGCCTATGTCGACATGGATGTCAGGATCATCGCCACTACAAACAGGGATCTGGCGGCCCTGGTGCGGGCAGGCGAGTTCAGGGAGGATTTGTATTACCGGCTCAACGTGGTGCCTATCCACTTGCCGCCGTTACGCGAACACGTCGAAGATATCCCGGAACTGACCGAGTTTTATCTGAACTGGATGGTTGAAAAAGAACAACTGCCCTACAGGAGGTTTTCGACCGGAGCGCTCAACGCTCTGCGCTACTACTCATGGCCCGGTAATGTTCGGGAATTGCGCAACCTCATCCAGCGTTTGCTCATCCTTAACAAGGACGCGGACGTCAGTGCCGAGGAAATCGAAACAGCGCTGGGACTCAGCAAACTGCACGTCGATGACCAGTGGTTCCCGGCATCCGTGTTTGACCTCCCGTTGCGGGAAGCCCGGGATCTGTTTGAACGATCGTACCTGAAGTACAGGTTGCGCGGCGTACACGGCAGCGTGAGCGAACTGGCGCCCCTGGTCGGTATGGAACGGACGCATCTGTACCGCAAGCTGAAGTCGTTGGATATAGACCCCAAATCACTGAAGAAGTCGAATAAATAATAACCATTCCCGATGAAGATAATCATTCTCGGTGCGGGCCAGGTGGGGGCATCCAGCGCGGACGTGCTGGCCGGCGAAGCCAATGACGTGACACTGGTGGACATCGACGCCGGCCTGCTGCGACCGCTGCAGGACAGGCTCGACATTGGAACCGTTACCGGCAATGCCGCTTACCCCGACGTGCTGCGGCGGGCAGGTGCGGAAGACGCGGACCTGCTGCTGGCTGTCACTAACAGCGATGAAGTCAACCTGGTCGCTTGTACCATTGCTGCCACCATGTTCGATACGCCTACTAAAATTGCCCGCATCAGGGCACCGGAATTGCTTGCATACCGTGATGAGATTTTCGACTCCGATGCGTTTCCTGTAGATGTTCTGATTAGCCCGGAAGAAATCCTGACCAATCACATCATGCGCCTGGTCGAGTACCCGGGCGCACTGCAGGTGCTGGATTTTGCGGGCGGCAGGATACAGTTGGCGGGGGTGCGCGCATACGAAGGTGCGCCTATGGTAGAACATCCATTGCGGGAGCTGCGGGACCACATGCCCAACGTCGATGCGCGTGTTGCGGCAATCTACCGGAAGGAAAAAGAAAGTGGGCGGGTCGAGGTCATCACGCCCGTCGCAGACACCAAAATCATGCCGGGGGACGAAGTCTTTTTTGTTGCCGCACGCGAGCACATCAGCGCCGTAATGCATGAGATGCGCAAGGCCGATAAATCGGTGAACCGGGTCATGCTCGCCGGCGGGGGCAACATCGGATTCAGGCTGGCGGGCAATCTTGAGAGCAAAGGTTACAGTGTAAAGATCATCGAACGGAATGCGAGGTGCGCGGAAAGTGTCGCCGACAGATTGAACAATACGGTGGTTCTTCTCGGCGACGCCGCTGACGAAGATCTCCTGCAACAGGAAAACATCGATAGCATGGACGTTTTTTGTGCGGTCACCAACAATGATGAGGCAAATATCCTGTCAGCGATGCTGGCCAAGAGGCTGGGCGCGCGGCGGGTAATGGCGCTGGTCAATCGCCTGGTCTACGTCGATCTGTTCGAAGAAAGTGAGCTGGATATCGTCATATCTCCCCGCCTGGCCACGGTGGGCAGCATACTGGCGCATATTCGTCGGGGCGACGTGGTGGCGGTCCATTCATTGCGACGGGGGCGCGCCGAAGCGATTGAAGCGATTGCGCACGGAGACAAGGACTCGTCACGTGTCGTGGGCAGGGGGGTGCGCGATCTGCCGTTGCCGCCGGGTACGGGCATAGGCGCCATCCTCAGGAATAACGAGGTGCTGATCGCCCACAAGGACACCATTATCGAGTCCGAGGATCATATTATCCTGTTTGTGGTGGACAAGAAGTACATCCCGGAGGTTGAACGTTTGTTCCAGGTCGACGTGATGTTTCTGTGATGCCAACCGCGCAGCAGGGCGGCCGGTAAATGCAGCAGTATCAGGTCGTTATAAAAATTCTGGGTGTGTTGCTGGTAATTTTCAGCAGCACGCTGCTTCCGCCTATCGCGCTTTCATACTATTTTGACGATGGTGCGGCGGGTCCTTTCATCACCGCCTTTATCGCAACCCTGGCCACAGGTGGGGTGTTGTGGCTGATCACCAGGCGGGTAAGCAGGGACATGCGCTACCGTGACGGTTTTATGGTGGTGGTGTTGTTCTGGACGGTGCTGGCGATTTTTGGCGCCATCCCACTGTATCTTGTGCACAAGCCACTGCTGAGTTTTACCGATGCTTTTTTCGAGTCGATGTCGGGATTGACCACCACCGGTGCCACGGTGTTGCAAGGTATCGATATCCTGCCGGAATCCATACGCTACTACAGGCAGCAGCTTCAGTGGTTGGGTGGTATGGGAATTATTGTGCTGGCAGTGGCCGTGATGCCCATGCTGGGGGTGGGGGGCATGCAGTTGTTCCGGGCGGAGACCCCCGGACCCATGAAGGACACCAAGTTGACGCCCCGGATCACCGAGACTGCGAAGGCGCTGTGGTATATCTACCTGGGACTGACGGTGATTTGTGCGCTGAGCTATTGGTTGGCGGGCATGACCTGGTTCGACGCCATCGGGCACAGTTTTTCTACGGTCGCCATAGGCGGATTTTCCACCCACGATGCCAGCCTGGGTCATTTCAACAGTGCGGCCGTGGACCTGGTCGCCATTGTGTTCATGTTGATTGCCGGAATCAATTTCGCTTTACATTTTACGGCGTGGCGGTCGCGAAGCGTGGTCGGTTATGTGCAGGACAACGAAGTGGTTGTTTTTCTGGGTGGGGTGCTTTTCGCATCCGTTGTAGCGATCGTGGTGCTGAACGGTTTTCAAACGTTCCCCGATTCAGCGGAACTCTTCCGGCAAGGCCTGTTGCAGACAGTATCCATCGCCACTACTACGGGCTTCACCACCGGGGGCTACCATTGGTGGCCCTCGTTCCTGCCGGTTTTCCTGGTTTTGCTGAGCTTCATCGGCGGCTGTGCCGGATCTACGGCGGGGGGAATCAAGGTCATCCGGGTTGTTCTGCTGTATCGTCAATGGCGTCGCGAAATCGTGCGACTCATCCACCCCAGCGCCATGTTGCCGCTTAAGCTCGGTAGAACACCGGTTCCAGACAGCGTAAGCAATGCCGTATGGGCGTTCTTTTCCCTGTACATGCTCAGTTTTGCCGTGTTGGGGGTGGTCATGTCGGCAACCGGCGAGGACTGGGTCACGGCATTTTCCGCGGTTGCGGCGTGTTTGAACAATCTGGGCCCGGGGTTGGGAGAGGTGGCGCAAAACTATTCCAGCGTCAGCGTGCCGGGGAAATGGGTTTTGAGTTTCAGCATGCTTTTGGGCAGACTCGAGCTTTTTACTCTTCTGGTATTGTTCAGCCCCGCGTTTTGGCGAAGCTAGCGTATGATGATGTCACAACAAAAAAAGGGGGCCTCGAAAAAATGTGGATTTTCGTACGAGAGCGAGGAAGCACCGCGCGCAGAACCACAGTGTATATGACATACATGAGGATTCGAGCACGGTGCTGACACGGCCATGGTGCGAAAAGACCATTTTTCGGGGTGCCCTTAAAAGAGAACGCCTTGGGTGAGCAACTGTCAAAGTGGGTGATACGCTGGCGTTATCTTATCGTCGGTTTGACCCTCGTTGTTGTGGCGATTGCGGGCAGCGGGGTGCGCTTTTTGCTCTTCGATACCGACTACCGGATTTGGTTCAGTGAAGACAATCCGCAGTTGCAGGCCTTCGAAACAATACAGAACACCTATACAAAATACGACAATCTTTTGTTCGTATTGGCTCCACGGGACGGGAACGTATTCAACCGCACCACATTGGACGCCATTGAGTGGTTGACGGAAAGGTCCTGGCAAGTGCCTTACTCCATTCGCGTAGATTCGCTGTCAAATTTTCAGCACACACGGGGACAAGCAGACGAGCTTATCGTCCAGGATCTGTATACCGATGCAAAGTCACTGACGGCAGCTGATGTGGAGTACATCCGGCAGGTCGCGCTGTCGGAACCGTTGCTCAGAAACAGGCTGGTGTCCGAGCGCGCCCATGTAACGGGCGTAAACGTTACCGTGCAGCCACCGGGAATCCGGACCGATCTGGAGGTGCCCGAGATTGCCGAATTCGGGCGTGCCCTGAGCGACGAGATGGCCCGGCTTTACCCCGATATCGAGATGCGCCTGACCGGGATAGTGATGATGAACAACGCCTTCCCCGAGGCCTCCCGTCACGACATCCGCACCCTGATCCCCATCATGTTCGGCGTGGTTGTGCTGGTGTTGGCATTGATGACGCGTTCATTGGTGGGCACCCTGGGAACCGTGCTGGTGATCACATTTACGGTGGTGATGACTATGGGGCTGGCTGGCTGGGCGGGGGTCAAGCTTACCGGTGCATCGGCCATTGCGCCAACCATCATACTCACGCTGGCAGTTGCCGATTGCGTTCATATTCTGGTCAATTTTATCCACGCCATGCGTAACGGCGCGGACAAGTATTCCGCCTTGGGCGAAAGCCTGAGATTGAATCTGCAACCTGTCTTCCTCACCAGTATCACTACAGCCATCGGTTTCCTCAGCATGAACTTTGGCGACGTCCCACCGTTCAGGGATATGGGAAATCTGGTGGCCGTGGGGGTGTTGCTGGCTTTTGTTCTGTCGGTGATTTTTCTACCCGCCTTTGTTGCAATCATGCCGATCAGGGTCCAACAACGCCAGACGCGGGGTGACCAGGCGATGGGAGTTTTTGCGAACTGGGTCATTCGAAATCGCCAGTTGCTGATGTGGGGATTGGGACCGCTCATGTTGTTGCTCATCGCTTTTATCCCCCGCAACGAATTCAATGACGAATTTGTCAAGTACTTCGATGAATCGATACAGTTTCGCCTGGATACAGACTTTACAACACAGAACCTCACCGGAATCTATACGCTGCAGTACTCGCTGAATTCCGGTGAATCCAGCGGTATCTCGGACCCGGAATTCCTCGCCACAGTTGAAAAGTTTGCGCAGTGGTTCAGGCTGCAGCCCCATGTGATCCATGTTAACGCGATCACGGATACGCTGAAGCGCCTGAACAAGAACCTGCATGATGATTCAGCTGAATGGTACCGGGTCCCGGAGCAGCGGGAACTGGCGGCGCAGTATATCCTGCTGTATGAAATGTCTCTTCCCTATGGCCTGGATCTGAATGATCAGATCAACATCGATAAGTCGGCAACGCGTTTTATCGTAACCACCGAAAGCCTGTCCACGCGGAAAACAATGGAAATGGTTGAGAAAGCTCGCCAGTGGCTTGGCGACAACGGCTTACACAGAGCGGGCGATGTTGAAGGGTCGAGTCCCAACATCATGTTTGCTCATATCACGGGAAGGAATATCAAAAGCATGCTGGTTGGAACGACGATGGCCCTGATTCTGATCTCGCTGATCATGATCATTGCCCTGCGTTCCATCAAGCTGGGATTGATCAGCATGGTTCCCAATCTACTGCCCGCGGCACTGGCTTTCGGCTTGTGGGGGCTCATGGTTGGCCGGATTGGTTTATCCATATCCGTGGTCAGTGCCATGACATTGGGCATCATCGTCGATGACACCGTACACTTTATGACCAAATACAACAGGGCGCGCCGCGAACAGGGCATGGATGCCGCCGATGCCGTGCGTTATGCGTTTTCGACGGTGGGCATGGCCCTGTGGGTGACGTCCCTGGTATTGGTCGCGGGATTTATGGTTCTGTCGCAGTCCGCGTTTCAGGTCAATTCCGGTATGGGGTTGTTGACCGCAATCGTAATTGTGTTTGCCCTGATTGCGGATTTTTTATTTTTGCCGCCACTGTTGATCAGGCTGAGTTCGGACAAATCCAGCCCCCATTTCTCACCGGATTGACGAGCCCCCGCTGAATTCAAAACTTCAGTGCCTGATAGTCAATCGATACGTGCTTCAGGTCCTCAAAGCTGTCTATATCCCGCAAAGCAGGTAGTTGATGAAAGTCGATATCCAGGGCATTGGCTGTAGCCAGCGTGGACCGAAGAACATTGCCGCTGCCCCATTCCATACCTGTAAACAATTCGGGGAGGCACTGTTGCAACCCGATGAAGTAGTAGCCGCCGTCCGTACTGGGCCCGATCACGTATTGTCCCTGTTCAAGCAAATTGCTGGCCAATTGCAGAGTGTCCAACGGGCAATGGGGTACGTCACAACCCATGACCGCCGCCGCTGTTTCTCTTTGCGTGAACTTGCAAATAGCGTGGGTCATTTTTAAACCCAGGTCGCCGGTGCTTTGTATACCGAGCTGTATGCGGGTATTCGCGGAGAGTCTACTGAACAGAGCATGGTCGGTATTCGGCCACGTGAGCAGCCACACGGGACCGGGCCAGGCTTGCAAGGCAAGGTGCACCGACTGCTCGATGAGTTGTGCTGCGACCTGTGCCGCCTGTTCAGCGCTCAACTCCGGCCTCAGT
>CAXMTM010000204.1:0-4243 GCA_964196385.1 Arenicellales bacterium | reverse complement strand
GAGGTGGTTTTGCGTCGAGCCAGATTTCTGCTCGACGAAGCGGCGGATATTGAGCGTGTCGCACACACCCTGGCTTTGGGTGTGGAATCGGAAGTGCACCTTGCCGTGGATACCATATTTCCGAATCAGGTGCTGCTGCCGGCGTTCAGTGAGTTTGGCAAAGAGTATCCAGACACGCGTATAGAACTGGTGGAAACAGTCATTTCAGGGGTAGCCGAAATGCTGGCCCGCGGCCAGGTGCAGGTAGCCATTACACCGGTTGTTCCACCAGGCTGGCTGGGTGACCGGCTGATCGAACTCGAGATGGTTTGTGTTGCCCGCCCCGATCATGCGCTGCACGGTTTGAATCGGCAGGTCAACGAACGTGATTTGAGTCAGTACCGCCAACTGGTGGTGCGGGAGTCGGGACAAAGGCGGACACACCGTGCCGGATGGTTGAGTTCCGAACAACGACTGACTGTAAGCACGATGAGTACACGCATTCAGGCGCTTTGCCAGGGGCTGGGGTTTGCCTGGTGCCCGCTACTCAAGATCGAACGCGAACTCGCAGAAGGTCTGCTCAAACCTCTGCCCCTTGTCCACGGCACCCGACATTTCGCGAATTTGTACCTGGTGATCGCGGACGAGGCGAGCGCAGGTCCGGCCACTCACGCCATCACCAGGCAAATCAAGACTCAGGTGGCCATCGCCGGCAAGGACAAAATCGTATTACCTGACTGGTAATAGCTGTCCAAACCACTATCGCACTGGCTACAATACGCCACCGTTTGGTCGTGGAGGAAGTTATGCAGAATCAGGCTAGAGTCGTCATAGTCGGTGGCGGAATGATGGGCGCCGGCCTTCTTTATCATCTCGCAGAGGAAGGCTGGAGCGACAGCTTGTTGATTGAAAAGGGCGAGCTGACTTCAGGCTCGACCTGGCACGCAGCAGGACAGTGCCCGAGTTTCATTGCTGACTACAACATGGCGAAGATCCATGACTACGGCAATCGCCTGTACCCCAGACTGGAAGAGATTACGGGCCAGTATGTGAGTTGGCACGGGTGCGGCGGCATCCGCTTTGCGTTGAAACCTTCGGAAGTCGACTGGTTTCATCATGTAGCAGGTGTCGGCAAGCTGATCGGCTTTGAATGCGAGGTCATCGACGTAGCCAAGATCAGACAGATCAATCCTTTCGTCAATACGGATGGCGTCCTCGCCGGTGCCTGGACGACTGAAGACGGACACGTGGACCCGGCAGGCTGCTGCAACGCGCTGGCCAAAGGGGCTCGCGACATGGGTGCCAGCACCATGGTGCGCAATCGCGTGATGGATATAAAACAGCGCGCGTCGGGAGACTGGGAGGTCATCACCGAGCAGGGAAACGTGGTCTGTGAGATGGTGGTCAACGCGGCCGGATGTTACGCGCGGCAGATCAGTTGGATGGTAGGGACCGATATCCCGATCACTAACATGAAGCACACCTATATTGTCACCGACACGGTGCCGGAATTTCTTGAACGCGATGAGGAGATGCCGGTCATGCGGGACCCCTATCCTTCCGCTTACTACCGCCAGGAGCAGAAATCCGGGTTGATCGGTATCTATGAGACGGTCAATTCAAAGGAGTGCTGGACTCACCACGACGGCTGGCCGGAATGGGAGTCGGAAAACGAACTGTTCGACGCTGATTTCGATGGCCTGGCGCCGTTTATCGAGCGCACCATGGAACGTATGCCCATCTGGTCCGATCTCGGTATCAAGCGAGTAGTATGCGGCGCCATCCCACACACGCCGGATGCAAACCCGCTGCTGGGGCCCGCCGCGGGTCTGCACAATTTCTGGCACTGTAACGGCGCCTCGGTCGGTATTGCAGCCGGAGCAGGCTGCGGCAAATACCTGGCGCAATGGATGGTATATGGCGATTCCGAAATCAACATGGCCGGGCTGGATCCCCGGCGCTTCGGCCGCTACGCCCCGGGGGAGTACACCAAGGCGAAGTCCCACCAGGACTACGAGCACATGTACGCCTTGCACCTGCCCGGTGAGGAACGCCCTGCTTCCCGTAACAAGCGCGTGACCCCCTTGTTCGACCGTCTGGCTGCGCAGGGCTGTGTTTACACCGAGGCCAATGGCTGGGAGCGTCCGAAATGGTTTTCACTGGATGGCAGTGCGGAAGAGCCGGGCTTCAGGCACAACAATGCTTTTCAGGTGACGGCCGGGGAGTGCAGGGCGGTGCGTGATCGGGTCGGTGTGCTGGATTTGTCCAGCTTTGCCAAATTTGAGGCTAGCGGTGCCGATGCGGAGAACTTTCTGAACAGGGTTTGCGCCAATCGCATGCCACGTAAAGACGGCGGCATCGCGTTGGCCCACTACCTGAGTTCCAACGGCCGCATCGCCGGTGAATCGACCATAACGCGTCTGGCCGGGGATCAATTCTACATCCTGTCCGGCGCCGTGGCTGAGGACCGGGATTTCGACTGGTTGACCAGGGGCGTCAAAAATGGCGAAGACGTCACCATCACCAACATAACCGACGACTGGGGCGTACTGGTGCTGTCAGGCCCGCGCAGCCGGGATGTTTTGTCCGCTCTCACGGATACGGATTTGAGCAGTGCAAATTTCCGCTGGTTGACATGCCGACAAATCGACGTTGCCGGGGTGCCGGTCCGGGCTCTGCGTGTGAGCTATGTCGGTGAACTGGGTTGGGAACTGCATTGCCCGATGCACCACTTGCTGGAACTGTACGATGCGGTCTGGGCCGCCGGTCAGGTGCACGGTATCGCCAATTTCGGCGTCTATGCCGTCAATTCGCTGCGTATGGAAAAAGCCTACAAGGGGTGGGGCGCGGAATTGACCAACGAGATCACCATGATAGAGGCGGGGCTGGAGCGGTTTTTTGCGGACAGCAAAGAAGATTTTATAGGCAAGGAGGCTACTGTGAAAGTCAGGGAACAAGGTGTGGCCACCAAACTGGTTTATGTCGGGGTGGAAGCGGGCGACAGTGACATTCATGGTGGTGAACCGGCATTGAGTGACGGTCGTGCCATCGGGGTCACAACATCCGGGGGTTACGGCCACTACACCGGCAAGAGCCTGGGCTTTGTTTACGTCGAACCTGCTTTCGCCGCGCCGGGCTGCGAGTTCGACATCGATCTGTTAGGCAAGAACTATCGCGCCACCGTACTGGCAGAATCGGTGTGGGATCCGCACAACGAGCGGTTACGGGGATAGGAGCCTGGCGCACACCACTCGACTGACTTCCTATGACGCGCTACGAATCCGCTGTACGGTCCCTGTTCGACCTGGCGGAAATCGAAATCAACGGCCCGCACCGGTGGGATATTCAGATTCACGATGATCGATTTTACCAGCGTGTTCTGGCCCAGGCCGTTCTTGGCTTCGGAGAATCCTACATGGATGGCTGGTGGGACTGTGAAGAACTCGATACCCTGACCTGCAGGATCCGGCGTGCGGGGCTGGAGAAGAAAGTCCGGCCATGGAAATTGCTGATTCCAGTCGTATCCGCGAAATTGTTCAATCTGCAGAAAACATCGCGGGCCTACCAGGTCGGCGAACACCACTACGATATGGGTAATGACCTGTTCAGGCTGATGCTGGACAAGCGAATGGTCTATACCTGTGCGTACTGGAAGGATGCCCAGGATCTGGATAGCGCGCAGGAAGAAAAACTAGATCTGGTGTGTAAAAAGATAGGCCTGGCGCCGGGTATGAAAGTGCTCGACATCGGGTGTGGCTGGGGCAGCTTTGCAAAATTTGCCGCCGAGAAGTATCAAGCCGAGGTGGTGGGGATCACCGTTTCAAAAGAACAGATCGAGCTCGGCCGGCAGATGTGTCAAGGGCTGCCGGTGGAGTTGAAGTTCCAGGATTACCGGGATCTGGAGGGCCGCTTCGACCGTATCGTATCGCTGGGCATGTTCGAGCATGTCGGTGTGAAGAACTACCGGACATTCATGAAGGTGGTCGACCGGTGTCTTCACCCTGACGGCCTGTTTTTGTTGCATACCATTGGTTCCAGCACCAAAGCTGCCGCGGTTGATGCATGGACGAACAAATATATATTTCCCAACGGCGTGTTGCCTACACCGGCACAGTTGACTCGTGCCAGCGGGGAGTTGTTTCATATCGAGGACTGGCACAATCTCAACGTCAACTACTCGCGGACGCTGATGGCGTGGATGCAACGTTTCGATGAGAACTGGCAGGAAATCAAAACACTCGGCTACGACGATCGCTTCTACCGC
>CAXMTM010000203.1:0-10617 GCA_964196385.1 Arenicellales bacterium | reverse complement strand
AAATAACTATGGCTCCAGCACGACAGAAAACCTGCGAGATTATCCTTTAAATGATACGCACTTCAGTAACAGACCCGCTAAAGATTGATTCACTGTCCGTACCAGGTCGCGCGGGGCTCATCGGCCTCACCTTCTGCCCCGGGAAAAAGCAGGATAATGCATCGATGGGAGCCTGGGACCGTGACTTGCAGGCAGACTTGCGTGTAATACAAAACTGGGGCGCCGATGTACTTGTCACGTTGGTGGAGAAGCATGAGTTGGAGTCACTGGGCGTGTCACAATTGGGAAATCAGGCAGAGCATTTTGATCTCGAATGGCTACACCTGCCGATCGTAGATGTGAGCATTCCCGATAAGGTCTTTGAGATGCAATGGCAAAAAGCCGGACCCGACTTACACCGGTTGCTGTACTCAGGCGGTCGTTGTGTACTGCACTGCAAGGGCGGGCTCGGCAGGACCGGGACAATCGCAGCCCGACTCCTCGTTGAATCCGGTATGGAACCGCAGGTTGCAATAAAAGCGGTAAGACAGTCCCGCTCAGGCGCTATAGAAACTGCCGGCCAGGAGCGATACATACATGGCCTTGCCGGGCAACTGTGAGAACTGAAGATTATTCTGATAAATCGCGGGACTAGCCGATGGTCGGGATTTCTGGTGGTGCCCGCCTGGCCGACAGCAAGGGCAGACCGATATACACGGCGAACGAATGCAGCGGACAACCAGGTAATCGATGCCAACCAGATTGATTAAAAAAACTTCTTCGATTGTAATAACGGCATGGGGTCAACGAGGTTTTTGTTGAAGTAGGATTTCTCTACATCCAGGCCGAAGGCCAGTGTGGTTAACTGGGTGGAATAGAATACCGGCATATCAAAACTGATGTTCATATCCGCCTGACGTCCATCCAGGTTCATGTGGCACATGGGACACATGGTGATCACGGCCTCGGCGCCACACTGCCTGGCATTTGTCAGCACTTTTTTGCTCATTTTCAATGACACCTCCGTCTGTGTCACACTCAACGGCCCGCCGCAGCAATCGGTTTTATAGGACCAGTCCACAGTCTCTGCGCCTAAAGACCGTAAAAGATAATCCATCTTCATGGGGTATTCCGGGTTTTCCGCGTCGGTCACCCGCGCCGGCCGGGTAATGAGGCAGCCGTAATAGCAGGCGACCTTGAGACCCTCCAGCGGGCGTTTTACTTTTTCTGAAATCTGTTCCGGGGTAGCGTGGTCCATGATGGTATCTACAAAGTGTTGTACCTTGACCTTGCCCTGGTATTTGTATTCGGTGATCGCTTCCACTTTTGCAAGTGCCTGCTCGTCCTGCGCGCCTTCAGACTCGGCCATTTTAAGGCGGGAGAAACAGTTGCTGCAGGGAGCGGTGACCCTGGTCAATCCCATGCGTTCAATGGTGGACATGGTGCGCAGGGGCAGCACGTTGGCCTGGGTCGAATCGATTGCATGGGCACAACTGGAACCACAACATACCCAACCGGGGGGTTCCACCAGTTCGATATTTAAGACATCGGCCGTACTACGGACAGTGTGATCGTAATCCCTGGCGGTGGAGGAGGCGGCGCAACCGGGAAAGTAGGCAATTTTTTCTTTCGGGTCGGTGAGCGGTTTTACCTTCCTGGGCGTGCGCGCAAAGTGGGGCAATAATTTCAATTTACCTTTTTGAATCATGCGCAGCCCGAAGCCCAGATCGGAAAAGGGCTTTCTCCGCAGCAGTTTGTAGGTAACGATAAAGAGGAGTTCGGGCACCCGGCCCAGGTGATTGACGAACTGCATAAACAACCAGTTGAACTGGTGGATGTCGGGCACGGTTGACGGGATGCCCCGCTTTATTGTCTCAATACGTAAAAGATCCATAACGCCGGCCACGTTGATGTCCTGCGGGCAGCGTGTGGTACAGGTCTGGCAATTGGCGCAGAGCCAGATGGCCTTGCTTTGTAATACGGATGGGTCGTTGAGTTGCAGACTGCGCATCACTTGATTGGGTGTCAGGTCGAATTGATCGGCGATCGGACAACCGCTGGTACATTTGACGCACTGATAGCAACGGAAGACGTTCTGCCCGATCTTGTCCAGCACTGCCGTTGACAGTGGTTCGGTCTGAGCAGTAGTTGATGTGGCCATGTCCATTCAACGATCACCCTCGGGCCGTGGATAAAGTTCGGCCCCCTCAACAATAGGTTTTATCGCCGCTTCCCACTCGATGGCCATAATATGGACGCCGGCAACTCCTTCAATCTCTTTCAGTTCCTCGATCTGTTCTATACATATGCGGATACCCTCGGCGCGCGCGGCCTCGATCCGCGCCTTTTTATCGTCGCTGGGGATTCCTTTCACTGCGCCCTCCATGCGCTCAATGATCTCGGCAGGGACGGACATTCCGGGCACATTATCGCGCATATACCTGGCCATGCCCGCACCCTTCAACGGACCGACACCGGCAAGCACGGATACGGTTTCCGTTACGCCCAGGTCGACGGCTTTTTTCATATATTCCCTGAAGCGGTGCATATCGAATATCAACTGGGTCTGGACGAAATCGGCGCCGGCGATCACCTTCTTTTTCAGGCGCATGGGCCTTAAGTCAACCGGGTCTGCAAAGGGGTTGGCGGCAGCGCCGATGAACAATGGCGGACCACCACCGGCGATCTCTTCACCACACTGGAACTGGTCGTTATCTCGCATCTGTTGCAACATGCGGATGAGTTGCATGGAGTCGATGTCATGGACGTTCTTGGCGCCCGGATGGTTGCCAAATGACTGGTGATCACCGGACAGGCAGAGCACATTTTTAATGCCGTGGGCGGCGGCCCCGAGGATATCGCTCTGCATTGCCAGGCGGTTGCGATCGCGACAGGTCATCTGAACGACCGGTTCCAGTCCCTCGTTGATGACCAGGATACCGGTGGCGATACTACTCATGCGTACAATTCCGGTCTGGTTGTCAGTGATATTGGCGGCGTCGATATAGCCCTTTAACAGAGAGCACTTTTTCTGGATCGCTTCGGCGTTGTAACTCTTCGGTGGTCCAATCTCACCGGTCACGGCAAATTGTCCTGCAGCCAGTATCCGTTCCAGATTACTTCCGGCCTTCATCTTGCTGTCAGTTGTTTTGGCCTCTTCTACCAGTTGTTGATTCATGTGACTTCCTGCTCTTGTTTCCTGATTAACCATCACCATCAAACCCGGGTTTTTGCAGATCTTTGCGTACGATCCTTCTCATCCCTCCGTCGCGACTGGTGGACCAATCCTTGGCTGGGCGAATCTCCATCAATTCTTCCTGGATCTCGAGATTGTCCATGCGCTCCCAGATCTTGTACCAGGCACAGGGGATTTCCGGATCGACCTCGCAGGCACCGCCACGGTCGGTGCCGCCGCAGGGACCGTTCATTAGTTGTTTCGGGCAGCGGGAGATGGGACAGATGCCACCGGTGTAATCGAGCAGGCAGTTGCCGCAGCCCTGGCAACGTTCCACCCAGACTCCTTGCTCGGTGGGGCCGCCCATGAATTTCGTATTCAGCCCCGGGAGCACCCTGGTGTCGGGAAAGTTGTCCGCCAGGGACTGTACACCGACGCCGCAACCGAGCGACAGGATGGCATCGTAATCATCCAGTTGATCCCCGAGGTGTTCGATGAATTCCTTTTCACACTGGCGTTGCACGATAGTTTCATCGATCTCGACCGGTTCGCCGGCCAGTTCGGTGGCCATGCGCAGCGCAGAGGAGAGTACGCCTACCTCGCGTTTGCCGCCGGCAAAACAGACGGCAACACAGGTGCCGCAACCGACAGCCAGTACCTTGTGCTTACCGCGCAACATCTTTTTGATGTCTGCAATGGGTTTTTGATCAGCTACTATCATTTTCTTTGTCCTGGTTTCTTCGTTAATCCGGTCGGACCCAGCGCTATTATGGTTTCCGTAAACTCATTGGCCAGTTCAGCAAATTTCGCCCCCATACCGGCCGAGATATTGATCATGCGCACCCGTTCACTTTGCAGCCCGATCTGCTGCAGCAGGTCACCGACATAATCGACTCGTCGTCTGGCGTAAAAATTGCCGGCCTGGTAGTGGCAGCGGCCTGGCAGACAACCTGCTACCAGCACACCATCCGCACCGTTTTCAAAGGTTTTCAGGATATGTCCCATATCGGTCCGGCCGGTACAGGGCAGGGCGACGATCTTAAGGGCCGGGGGATAGGCAAGCCTGGAACTGCCCGCCAGGTCCGCTGCTGCATAGGCGCAGTGCATACAGCAAAAGGCGATTATCTGCGCTCCAGATCCTGCTTCATTATTCATACACACACTCCGCTGCCGCGGTCATCTCAGGTTCGGCCTGATCAAACAGTGCATCGATGTTCGCCATCAACTGTTGGTTGGTAGAGTGCAGCATCTCGATGGCCCCGGCCGGGCAGGCTGCAGCACAAACACCACAGCCCTGGCAAAGGGCGGCCTCGATCCTGGCGGCGCCATTGATATTACCGATACCGGCAAGTTCGGGGTGGATCCCCGGCGCCCCATAGGGGCAACTACGCACGCAGGTCAGACAGCCCACACAGAGGTCTTGATCCACCACCGCGACCTTGCCGCCGGTGGTGATGGTGTCGTGTGATAAAAGCGTCGCCGCCCGTGCCGCGGCGGCCTGGGCCTGGACAATGGACTCGTCGAGCAGTTTTGGATAGTGAGCGATCCCCGCCATGAACATGCCTTCCGAAGAGAACTCGACCGGGCGCAGCTTGATGTGGGCCTCAAGAAAGAAGCCGTTGATATCCAACTGTACCTTCAAACGATCGCTGAGTTCCTGGGCCGCGGGTGACGGCACGATTGGGTTGCTGAGCATGAGCATATCCGGGTCCAGGGTGATCTCTTTGCCCAGGATCGACTCCCAAATCCTTACCTGCACGGCCGAAGTTTTTTCAACGACTGTGACGTCCGGCTGATGCTCATCATCGTACTGGATAAAAATCACACCGCTATCACGCGCCTGGGTATAGAGACGCTCTTTGAATCCGTAGGTGCGGATATCCTTGTAGAGAACAGTGACCTGCGCGGAGGGGTTGAGTCTCTTCAGTGCCAGTGCATTTTTCAATGCCGTGGTACAACAGATGCGGGCACAATATTTTTCCGCGGGTCCGACACAGAGAATCATCACCAGCGAGTCCGGCAGAGGCTGGTCCTGTATACCCGCGTCGCCTTTATCATGCCGGGCGAGTAGCTGTTCAAACTCGAGCCCGGTAACGATATTTTTACTGCTGCCGTAACTATATTCATCGCCGCGATATTCATTGCCGCCGGTGGCGAGGATGACGATGCCGTGCTTGAACTGGATACGGGTGCTTTCACCCTGGTCTTCGTCAACCGGTTCCAGGGTCGAGGTAAAATTCCCCATGAAGCCCGTGGTGGAAGCCAGTTCTGTCTTCATGTGAAGATCGATACGCGGGTGCGCCTCTACTGCTTTGATTAATTTTCTGAGATATTCCCGAGGCGGGATGAGCTCTCTTTCAGCCTGGCCGGACAGGCCGCTGCCGACTCCCCACTCACCAAGGCCGAAGTGAATATGGCGCAGGTTACCGCCAAGCTGATCGCTTTTTTCCACCAGTACAACGGGGAATCCCTGATCCGCCAGTGCCAGCGCGGAGGTCATGCCGCTGGCGCCGGCACCAACCACCAGGGCGCCCCGGGTCATTGGCATCTCTTCCGTGGTCAATGGGTCAAGGTTACGTGCCCGCGCCGTCGACATGCGCACCAGGTCCTTGGCTTTCACGGTGGCCTTGTCCTTGTCTCCGGCGTGTACCCAGGAACAATGATTACGGATATTGGCCATATCGAACAGATAGGGATTCAGCCCGGCGGTCTTCATGCTGTTTTCGAACAGCGGGCCATGGGTGAGCGGTGAACAACTGGCAATCACCAGGCGGTTGGCGCCCATCTCCTTTACCTTCTCGGTGATGTGGCCAATACTGTCCTGAGAGCAGGCATAGACACTCTGCTCCGTATGCACGACGTTGGGCAGGCCCTGTGCATATTCTCTGACCGCTTTCACATCAACGGTGTTGCTGATGTTCTTGCCGCAGTGGCAGACAAATACCGCAATCCTGGGTTCCTCCCCGGCGATATCGCGCGCTTCCGGGTAGACCTCGTCCTGGGTCTGTGAATCACGGGATTTAGCAAGAAATGCCCCGGCAGCCGCCGCGGCACCGCTGGCATCCACGATAGAGTCGGAAATATCCATGGGCTCACGAAACGGGCCGATGGCATAGATGCCGGCACGGCTGGTCTGCAGCGGATTGTATTGTTCGGTCTGGCAAAATCCGTTTTTATCCATGTTGATGCCGAGTTTCTCACCAAGCTGACGCACATCCGGTGCCACCTCCATACCTACGGAGAGTACGACCAGATCAAACTCCTCTTCCAGGATGGTGGCATCGTTTACCCCGGCCCCATCGTGTCCCCCGGGAAACGCTGCACGTTCAAAATATTTCAGGACAAGATTATTGTTGTGGGGGTTCTCTTTCAGGGAGGAGATGCGACAACGGGTATATTCAATCCCTTCGCGTTCTTTGGCCCGCTGGTAATAGGCCTCATAGTTTTTGCCGAAGGCACGCATATCCATCATGAAGATACGGACCTTGGTATTGGCATCATGTTCCAGTGTCATGTAGGCCTGTTTCGCCGCGTACATACAACAGACTGATGAGCAATAGTCGTGTTTCTGATCCCGCGATCCGACGCACTGCAGGAAGGCGATCTTGTTCGGTCTGCATTGATCCGATGGGCGCCTGACATCACCCGCGGTGGGGCCGGAGGCGCTAAGCAGTCGTTCATACTGTATGGACGTCAACACATTGGAAAAGCGTCCAAGGCCATACTCCTGGGACAGTTCGGCCTGGTAGGTCTTAAAGCCGGGGGCGAGCACAACGGCGCCGATGTTGATCTTCCGTTTTTTGCCGTGCATGTCGAGATCTATGCAGTTCACACCGCACTCCCAGACACATTTGTTGCATTCGGAGCAGACCCCGCAGGAGAGGCAGCGTTTTGCCTCCGCCATGGCTTCATCCAATGAATAGCCGAATTGCACTTCGGCAAAGCTGTTCAGCCTTTGATCCATGCTGATGTTTGATTCATTAACGCGCGGTGAGAGTGTGATCTCACCAGCTTGTATCTGGCCGTCCAGTTCCGACTGTGGAATTTCCGCGACCCGTTCATCGCGGGGTTCCTGAACATCGATATCATCGCCACGCAGATACAGGTGGACCGCATTGGCACACTTATGACCACTGGCAACGGCATCGATGACAAAAGCAGTGCCCGTTACTGCATCACCGGCGGCAAACACTCCGGGCCGGTCGGTTGCATAGGTGTTATGACTGACCACCTCTATCTCGCGGCCGGCGGTGAGCTTTACACCGGCATCGTCCGGGATAAAGGCCAGCCCGGCTTTTTGTCCGACGGAAAAGATGATTACATCAGCCGGAAATACGTGCTCGGAATTCTCTTTGATGATGGCGACCCTGCGGCCCTCATCATTGGTTTCAAAGCGCTCGACATCCTGTACTTCGAGACCGGCAACATAACCCTTATCGTCATCAACCACACGCAGGAAGTTGAGGCCGACATGCATTGTTATGCCTTCTTCTTTCGCTGCCGCAATCTCATGATCGCCGGCGGGCATCCTGCCGCCACTGCCACGCACGGCCATGGTGACACTGGCGGCGCCGAGTCGCATCGATGTCCGGGCCACATCCACCGCGACATCTCCGCCACCGATGACAACGACCCGCCTGGCATTGATCAAGTCAGCCGGGTCTGATTTGCCGGCGGAGATCAGGGCCTCCTTGTCGTGCTCCCATAAACGGACATCACGCAGGAATTCCGTATTGATCAGCACGCCGTTCAAATCATTGCCAGGGATATTCATACGAATTCCCTCGTGGGCGCCCACTGCAATCAACACAGCTTTGTAACCATCGTTGAAAAGGTCATCCAGATGGGAAACCGGTGTGTTGAGTTTGAGTTCTACCCCCAGATCGACAATGTCCTGTATCTCTCTTTCAATCACTGTTGCAGGCAAGCGGTATTCGGGGACACCGACCCGTAACATGCCACCGGCAACAGGCAGGGATTCAAACACGGTGACGCCGTAGCCTTGGGAGCAGAGGTCCTGGGCGGCGGTAAAACCACAGGGCCCTGAACCTATAATCGCAATGCGTTCTGAATATTTGCGTTCTGCCGGTTCCGGTACCTGACGCGGTTTGGCGTGAATGGCATCGGTCACGAACCGCTTCAGGGCGCGGATATTGATGGGTTCATCTACCCTGGCGCGAGTACACGCATCTTCGCAACGTGCATTACAGATACGGCCGCAAATAGCGGGGAACGGATTGTCCTCCTTGATGGAACGATACGCATCTTCGATCTTCCCGTCTGCGATCAAAGCGATATAGCCCTGGGCCCTCTGGCCGGCCGGGCAGGCATCACGGCAGGGCGCAACCCCACGCTTCTCGATGGCAAAGGCATCGGGCGTCGCCTGGGGGTAAAGCTTGTGGGCAGCGCGCGCTTTGCCCATGCCCATGTCGAAGGGGTTATTGAACGGTACCGGGCATACCTCGGCACATTTGCTGCAGCCGTTACACGTGGTTACATCGATAAAACGGGATTTGGTCTGGATGGTCGCGGTGAAATCACCGGCCTCACCACCCAGTTCGACCACTTCACTATCGGTGATCAGTTCGATATTGAGATGCCGTCCTACTTCGACCAGACGAGGAGAGATGGTGCACATGGCGCAGTCGTTGGTGGGGAAGGTTTTGTCCAACTGGGCCATATGGCCGCCGATGGCCGATTTTTTCTCGACCAGATAGACCTTGTAGCCGGCACCGGCCAGGTCCAGCGAGGTCTGCATGCCGGCGATCCCGCCGCCAACAACCATTACTGAACCTATGGGTTTGTCAGGTTCATATCTTTTTATTTTGGGGCTTTCCCCTTCTATCATGGCTCTTCCGCCTTTGATAACTGATGGTCTCAACTAAAACGAGATCTCGATTATCCCGGAAGTCCCACGCCTTAAATATTGCGATAGATCAAATGTTTATGAGAAAAGATTAAAATATAGGGGAATAGTTGTTGCTTTTTACCCCGCAGGGGCCGTTCAAAACTGAATATCGATAGTACGCCGCCGGGCCAACCCTGGGTTGAACGGCCATAAGCGAGCCATGGCCCCTGCTACAATGGGAGCAGCATTTTATGCATAAATCGGTTTCCTGCTCGCTTTCGGGACCAACCTCTGGAAGCAACGCATTGTTGCGTCGATCATAGTCGTGGGTGGGGTGGCTTTGATCACCTGACCCTGAGTTTGTTCAGAGCCCCTTGAGTATGAAACTTTCAAAGCGTTGCAGACGATGGGCTTGTTACGCCAGGCTTTCAATTGCCTCTGAGGTGGCGAGGACGTTGGCGTAAGGGGCGGATAGCGCAGCCATAAAAGACGCATGGACTTCTGATGCTTTTACTGTTTTGCCCTTAAAGGTCAAGTCTCTTGTGGTGCACGAATCTTCGGCTACAACACAGTTAAAGCCCAGGTCAAAAGCGCTTCGGGTTGTTGCATCGATGCACATGTGGCTCATTGCACCGCAAATCACAAGGTTGTTGATATTTTCTTTTTTTAAAGTATCAAGCAGTTCTGTCTCGCGAAAGCTATTGGGGTAACTTTTAGGTACTATTGTTTCACCCTCGCGGGGAGCCACCATTTCGTTGATTTTGACGCCCTCAGTTTCCGGCAAGAAAAAGGTGGCGCCAGGGTGAGTGGAAAAGTGTTGGATATGGATTATTGGCAATTTTTCTTTTCTGTAAAATTCCAAAAGCATCTGCGCGTTTGCAGCTGTTTTTTTTGTATCTACAAGCTCCATATTTCCGCCTGGAAAATAGTCATTTTGGAGATCAATCAGCATCAGGCAGTACTTCATTAGTTTTCTCCTTGGTTACAGGGGGCGGCGATCACAGCGAGCAGCACGCGACCGGGTATTTAAACGACACCTTCGGGTTCATTACCGCTATGCACCGGTGTGGACGACATCGGGCTAGCCTTTTGCGTACCAGCCGTTATCGACATACAGAGCGTTGCCAGTGATAAAGCTGGATTCATCGGAGGCCAGGAACACGACGGCCGCGGCGACTTCTTCGGGTTCACAGATACGGCCCTGGGCTTCGGCCAGTGCGCCTTCCTCCCAGGCCTGCCCGGCAGCATCGAGTTCGTCAATCTCACGTAGTCCGTGCGCAGTCTTGACGAAGCCGGGGCACACGGCGTTACACCTGATTCCCTGATCCCGGTATTCGACCGAAATGCTACGCGCAAGTTGGAGGACGGCACCCTTGGTCATGCAATAAAGAGATTCCAGGGCGTAGCCCAGTTCGGAGGCGATGGAAGCCGTAATTACGATCGAGCCACCGCCGTTCTTGCTCATCTCCCTCACTGCGCGACGACAAACCAGGAAGGCCGATCGTACATTGATGTCCATCAGACGATCGTAATCTTCCTCGGTTGATTCGTGGAGTGGTTTTACCGTGATCGTGCCGGCGTGGTTGAACAGAATATTGTAGGGCCCGACGGTTTC
>CAXMTM010000202.1:0-7765 GCA_964196385.1 Arenicellales bacterium | reverse complement strand
ATTTGGAAGAGGAAGTCGCCGAACTCAGGGAACAAATAAAGACGTCTACATGATCTATGACTATTCGGGTTAACGACGAACGTCAGGTTTGCGACCGGTGGTGGAAAGCGCGTAAGCCGCGCAAATATTAACCGTACTCCGCTGCCTCCAGCTGCCCGCATTCGATCTGCGCTACGAAGGCCGCGTGGTCAAGTTCGGCTTGATCGGCGTAGCGTTCGGCGAATTCGACAATAGCGCGATCAAAAATTTTCTCTGAACCCAGGTAAGCCGAGATTGCGATCGGGTCGCCGGTGCGGGCGTGGGCACGCGCGAGTGTCCAGCCACGGTTCCGCGCCAGTAGGTGCAGTTGTTCACTATTGGCATTGTCGACGTCGGCAGAACCCTTCCAGTCCTTGAGTTGGCGCCAGTAGTAGTGGCCGCCGCTGGCTTTACTCCCGATGTGGCCGAGAAAGATATCGCTCACTGTCTGCATCAGGCGTTGGCCCTCCACCACGCGCCGGGCCGAGTTCTCATATTGGCTCGGCGGCAGGTGTTCTTCCAGCACCGACCTGTTGGCCTGTTTGATCTGCAGGAACAGGGGGTCTTGTCGGTCACGACCTTCGAGAAGGAGGATGTAACATCGCGTGCCGACACTGCCCACACCGACGACCTTGACCGCGAAGTCGATCGGTCGAAACTGTCGCAGTAAATGCTCGATATGATCCGGGACGCTGGCATGGTACTGCTCATAGGAGTCCATCATCATCTCGTGTATCTCGTCGCGGCCATAGCTGTGAGGCAAATCTCTAAGGGGGATCAGGAGCGGCGCCTCGCTGCGTATGCGGTATTTTCCGTCGACCTCCTCGGTAAGTTTGTTGAGAGCATGCCGGCTGTCTTTGCGCTTGATTTTTTCGATGTGTTCAACCACATCACTTTTCGTCTTAGGGTCTTCGACCGTCTTGTGTATCCGATCGACCTCGACCAGGCTGTACCAGATGTCGGTCAGACCCATGGTGGCGAGACGCGCCATCGCCTTGCGATAGGTGCGGACGACCCTTCGCACCACCTTGCGGGATTCTTTTTTGCCGAGGCCGTTGTGGCGGCCGGCAAGAATGAAGCTCGCAGCCAGGCGCTTGATGTCCCACTCCCAGGGCCCCTGCAGTGTTTCGTCGAAGTCGTTGAGGTCGAAGACGAGGCGTCGCTCGGGCGAGGCGAAGGTGCCAAAATTGGCAAGATGCGCGTCGCCGCAAATCTGGGAGTCGAGCCCTGAAACCGGTGTCTGCGCAAGGTCGGCGGTCATGATCCGCGCGCTGCCCCGGTAGAACGTGAACGGGGAGACCGCCATCCGCACGCGCCGCACCGGCACCAGCCACGGGACGCGGCCGTCGTTCTGTTCCTCGATGAGTTGTACCGGATCGGCCCGCCCGGGCCCAGGCGACCACTCGGCGTGGCTGTCGAGCGGTGCATTGTCGCGCAGGGATCGTCCGTACTCGCGGCGTTCTTTCGGTGTTGCCGGATTATCGGCCATGCGGTGGTGCGTACCCATTATTCCAGTTCCTCGTCTTTATCTGCTTTTGTCGCCGGGATAATACGAATTATCTCTTATTTCAGCCTTTGAATGCACCCGTCGCTGAGTTCGTAGTGACGGTCTGCAGCCTTGTCTAGTTCGTTGAAATCGTGAGTGACCATGAGCGCGGCAAGGGATTGTTCAGATACGATTTTTCTCACCAGTACGATCATGTCGGCCCGGGTTTCCCGATCAAGAGCGCCGAACGGCTCGTCCAGCAATAATACGGGCCGTTCGCGGATCAGACATCGGGCCAGGGCAACCCGCTGTTGTTCGCCACCGGAAAGCTGACCGGCGCGTTGCCCGGCCAGGGGCAGCAGTCCGACCCGGTCAAGCGCGCTTTGCACATCCCGTTTCTCATTATCCGTTAACTTCAGGGAAGTGTTCGTACCTAACGCGACATTCTGAGCGGCACTCAGATGATCAAACAGGTTGTGACTCTGGAACAGGATGGTCAGGGGGCGATGCTCCGGGGCCAGGGTCAGGATATTTGTTTTGTCTATTCGTACTTGCCCCGAATGGGGTTGCAGAAACCCCGCAATCAAATCAAGACAGGTCGATTTACCGCTGCCGCTCTTACCGGTCAGACAGGCGATTTGCCCTGCCCCCACCTCCAGATCATACCGATACTCGGCTGTTACGGCCCCGTTGTGCCGGTAACGCAACGCTGTGACTTCAAGCATCACGCTTTCCTTTAAAACATCCTGGAACTACGAAAAACACAATAAAAGTGATGACCAGTAAAATCAGTGCGATACCCGCCGCTTCGGTGGTTCTGTAGGATCCCATTTTCTGATACAAGAGCCAGGGCAGTGTCGAAAACCCGCGATTGCCGAACACGGAGATTACACCCAGGTCCCCAAAGGAAAAACAGAAAGATAACGCTGCAACAAAACCGATTTCCGCGCGAATGGCTGGAAAGTCGACCCACCGCCAGCGCGGGAATCCTGAAAGACCCAGTGAGATTGCGACACGATCATGTTTCAGCCCGGCTTTGTGTAGCGCCGGATAAATAATGACCAGTGCAAAGGGCAGCGCCATCAGTACGTTGGCAAGCAGCAGCGCCAGCGGAGCCAGAACATAAACGTCCGCTGCCAGCTTGCGGGCGATGAGAAAAAAACCCAGCGCCATCACCAGCGATGGGATAGCCAGGTAAATGGTACCGCTTACCGTCAACAAGCTGGTCACGACAGGAACGAATCTTGTCTGCCTGGTGTGTAGTGGCGATGCCAGGCGATGCCTGGCACCGCTGATGAGGAGTGCGACAGTCAGCGTTATAGCGCTGGACAGGGTGGCCAGTATCAGGCTTGTCATCAGCGCCCGCACAAAAACCGGTTGCGACATCAACGCTGCGAAATCCGCCGGCAAGCCATCCGTGAGCACGGCCAGTAAGGGCGCCGTATAAACTAATGTAAAAATCGAAATGACCGACAACTGCAGCAACCGAAGCGGAGAAGACTCCGGCCACGGCATCCGCTCCGCCACCACGGACAAGGAACGGTCCTGTGAGCGAAAAGCCGACGCGGCGACCACCAGAGCCCCGCAAACGCCAAGCTGGGCCAGGGACAGTGCAACCGCCTGCCGGATATCGAACTCCAGCTTGATTGCTTCATAGATGGCGACTTCCAGGGTGTTGAAACGCGGTGATCCTCCCAGGGTCAGGACAACCGCGAACGAGGTAAAACACAGCAAAAAGACCGTTACGCAAAGCCCCGGTAACGACGACGCGAGCGCCGGCCAATCTATGAACCGAAAACGCTGCCAGGTTGAAAGCCCCAGGCTGCGCCCCAACTTGAGCCTTTCTACAGGCACTGTGTCCAGACGCTGCAACAACAAACGCGCCACGAACGGAGCGTTGAGGAATACATGGGCGGTCAGGATGCCGCCAAACCCGTAAATTGCGCTGCCTATGCCCGGTACGCCTATGCTGCCGAACAAACTGTTCAACCACCCCTGGCGGCCTAGAACCGTGATCAGGCCCAGAACGACAACCAGCGTCGGCAGCACCATGCTGAGCGACATCAGAGCGATAAGCTGGCGGCGGCCCGGGAATCGCCGTTGGTAAGTCAGGCTCCAGGCTACGGCCAGCCCCAGAGCCAGCGACAGGACCGTTGAGGCGGCGGCCTGGAACAAGGTAAACCACAAGACGGCGCCGATATAAGCAACATCCGGTTCGACAGTCTCTTGCCCACGTCCCGCAGTCCATAGCGTCCAAAATATGCCCGCCGCCAGGCAGAGCAATGCCAGCGACGTACCTGTGCCCCCCCACAGCGTCCACGACGGCTTGCGTGCTGTGTACACTTACGCTAGCGACCAATCGCGCGCAACCATTCCGCAACCCATTGTTTTCGGTTTTGTTCGACCTCGATGCTGTCCATCAAAAGAGATTTTTGCGGATGCCGAAGCCGGGAGAAACCGTCCGGCAGCGGTGTACCTGTTTTCCAGGCAGGGAACATCCAGTTGGCGGTCGGTATAATGCTCTGGAACGAATCGCTCGCCATGAACGCCAGGAATTTTCCAGCCAACGCCTGCTGTTTTGACGATTTCAACATGGCGGCCACCTCGATCTGCATGTAGTGGCCTTCTTTGAAAAGTGCGGAGTCGAAGCGGTCGTCGTCTTCCGCGATCAGGTGGTAAGCAGGAGAGGTGGTGTAGGACAGCACCATCTCGGCTTCCCCCTTCAGAAACAAGCCGTAAGCATCCGACCAGCTTTTGGTAACCGTTAGTATTCTGGGCGCCAGTTTTTTCCAGATGTCGGTGGCTTTGTCGCCGTAAGCCGCCCGCACCCACAACAGCAAGCCAAGCCCCGGTGTGCTGGAGCGGGGGTCCTGGATAATAATCTTGAACTCGTCGGGCATTGCTACCAGGTCTTCGAACGATGTCGGCGGGGCTTTGACAATCTCGCTATTGAAAACGAATGCAAAATAGCCGAAATCGAAAGGGACGAATACGGGGTTGTCCCACGCTACCGGCAGGTCCGGATCCCGCGGCACGCCGCCGGCCGGGGCGAACAGTCCGGTGTCGGCCGCAAGCGCGGTAAGATTGGTGTCAAGCCCGAGTGCAATGTCGGCCTTTGTCGATTCGCCTTCCAGTTGGATTTTTCTCAGGATGCCAATAGAGGAATCCGTCGCGACAAACTCCAGCACACAGTCGCACCCGGCCTCGAAGGCCTGTTTTATTTTCGGGCCGGGACCCCAGTCGGCGGCAAAAGCGTCGTAGGTGTAGACGGTTAATTTTGGTTTCTCCTGCGCATGGGATACGATGGATATCAGGAAAAACAGGGTAGCGGCTGTGCAAACGAAAATTCGGTTCATCGTGCATCCTCGTCAATTAAATGATACGGCGATTCAGCATGAGAAGGGTGGGATGTGGCGTCATTCATCTCCTGCTTCCTCCGCCAGCATGATCTGGTTCAGGTTCAATGGGTTATTCTCAGCCCGGTGGGCACCCCAGAGAGATAAGCAAAGTATAACCATAGCCCAAACATACAAGCAACCGAACGTCCGCAACAATGCCGGCCACACCGATCTTCAACTTTGACCGCCCGGTTATCCTCGTCGGCGGCGGTGATGTCGACTGGGATAGTCTCGAGTACGCCCTTGGCCTGGGGCTGCCTGTGGTTGCCGTCGACAGCGGCGCTGATGTTTTGCGCGATGCCGCTGTTCAAACAGACGTCATTATCGGCGACATGGATTCGATATCCGACACCCGCGGTTGGCCCGCACAGACGAAAATTGCTGAAATTCCGGAGCAGGACTCGACGGATTTTGAAAAAGCCTTGTACTCGACCTTTGCCCCTCTGTATCTTGCCTTCGGTTTTTTGGGGCAGCGCCTGGATCACAGCCTGGCGGCACTGCATTGCCTGGCCAAGTATCGAACACGGAAATCAATAGTTCTGATCGACCGCGTTGATTTGATGTTCGCACCTGCCGTACCGCTTTCCATCGACCTCCCCCGCAACAGCCGTTTTTCTATTTATCCGTTGGCGCCTGTGACATTCCAGAGCTCGACCGGCCTGCGCTATCCGCTGGACGGGCTCACTCTGGAAGCGGGCGTGGCCATCGGCACCTCTAATACGGTAACCGGTACGACGGTTACGGTGATCCCTGAAAATGCGGAGCGGGCTGATTATCTGGTGGTCGTTCCAAATACAGCGGTGGGTCATGTGCTGGACTGGTACCTCGGTAAATCGCGATAACAATTTCCCGGCTATACGTTAGACTATATT
This sequence comes from Arenicellales bacterium, assembly GCA_964196385.1. Classification (GTDB taxonomy): domain Bacteria; phylum Pseudomonadota; class Gammaproteobacteria; order Arenicellales; family JAANXG01; genus JAHEKE01. The sequence continues at coordinate 1,991 of CAXMTM010000202.1, read as the reverse complement.
GATTATGCAAGGAGTCTCGTATGTCTAAACTCAACAAATTCAGTTCCCGCATCACCCAGCCGCGCTCCCAGGGCGCATCGCAGGCCATGCTTTATGGCGCGGGACTCAGAGAACCCGATATGGAACTGCCCCAGGTCGGTATTGCCAGCATGTGGTGGGAAGGCAATACATGCAACATGCATCTCAATGACCTGGCGGCCGAGGTCAAATCTGGCATGACGGGCAGCGGTCTGGTTGGGATGCGCTTCAATACCATCGGTGTCAGCGATGGTATTTCCATGGGTACGGAAGGCATGAGTTACTCGCTTCAATCCCGCGACCTGATAGCCGACTCCATAGAAACGGTGGTGGCTGCTCAATGGTATGACGCTCTGGTCGCGCTGCCGGGCTGTGACAAGAATATGCCGGGCTGCCTGATGGCAATGGGACGGCTCAACCGGCCCAGCCTGATGGTCTATGGCGGTACCATCAAGCCGGGGCACCTCAACGAAAAAACCCTGGACATCGTGTCTGCTTTTCAAAGCTACGGTGAATACATCGCCGACACCATAGACGACAACGAGCGCGAACAGATTGTGAAACGCGCCTGCCCGGGTCCCGGAGCCTGCGGCGGTATGTACACCGCCAACACCATGGCCAGCGCAATAGAGGCGATGGGAATGTCGCTGCCCTACAGTTCTTCTACGCCGGCGGTGGATGCCGGGAAAATTGAGGAATGCCGCAGTGTCGGCGCTGCCGTCATGAATCTGTTGCTAAAGGACATCAAGCCGCGGGATATTATGACCCGCGACGCATTTGAAAATGCCATGGTCATCGTCTCCGCGCTGGGAGGATCGACCAACGCGGTATTGCATCTGATGGCAATGGCGCGTTCGGTGGAAGTGAGTTTGAACCTGGACGATTTCCAGAAGGTGAGTGATCGCATCCCGTTCCTGGCCGACCTGAAACCGAGCGGAAAATACCTCATGGAGGACGTTCACAACATTGGCGGGATGCCGGCGATAATGAAATTTCTCCTCAACGAAGGCCTCATCAACGGCCACTGCATGACGGTAACGGGCGAAACGGTTGCGGAGAATCTGGCCGAGGTGTCCCCTGTGTCCGCTGATCAGAATGTCATCCGGCCTTTGAGCGACCCCATAAAGCCGACGGGACACATTCAGATTCTTACCGGCAACCTTGCCCCGGGGGGGGCGGTGGCGAAGATCACCGGCAAGGAAGGGGATGTTTTTACCGGTCCGGCACGGGTATTCGATGCCGAGGAAGACATGCTCGCCGCACTGGAGCAACATAAAATCAACAAAGGTGATGTGGTGGTGATTCGCTATGAAGGACCCAAGGGCGGCCCCGGAATGCCGGAAATGCTGACGCCGACATCCGCCATCATGGGCGCCGGGCTTGGCAACGACGTGGCCCTGATTACGGATGGCCGGTTCTCCGGCGGATCCCATGGGTTCATCATCGGCCACGTGGTGCCGGAGGCACAGGAGGGTGGGCCGATCGGTCTTATTCAGGACGGCGACGTGGTCACCATCGACGGGGCCAATAGTATTTTGCAGGTCGACGTGGACACCGCGACAATGGGGGAGCGCCACAAGCAGTGGCAAATGCCGCCTTACAAGGCCGGCAGAGGTACGTTATACAAATATATAAAAAATGTTAAGAGCGCCGCGGATGGTTGTGTTACCGACGAATAGTAATTTCATTCCATGATAGTTCTCAGGCAAAGCAGGTACGATCTGTTGCTGCTGGGTGTTGTGGTTGTACTCAGCATTGCCGCCAATCTCCCCGATGAATACGCCCCCTTCGACAACCGTGTTTTGATCGCTACCCTGGCGGTGATCATCGGCGTGTCCCTGATACGCTATGTCCGCATCAGCCTGGTCCTGATTACCGCTGTATTGGTACTGGCTTCCAATCTGCCACAGGAAATGGCGGTGCAGTTCGGCATAGATAAAAACATCCTGCTGATCACGCTGTTCGCTATGGTG
>CAXMTM010000201.1:0-12851 GCA_964196385.1 Arenicellales bacterium | reverse complement strand
GTGCCCTCACCATTGTATCGTTCCTTGTATTTACTGCGTCGAGCGGTGCTCAGGACGAGACCTGGCTGATCAGCTCTTCTCCCAGCATCTCCCGGGAACAGAGTGAAAAGGTTTTCATTCCGATTGCGCAGTTGCTGGCCAGAGTTACTGGTAAAGAGTTCGAGTACCGCTATCCGGTCAACTGGCCGGGTTATATACATAACATGCGCGAATCAAAGAGCGTTCTGTTGTTCGATGAACCGCACCTGGTGAGCTGGCGTATAGAAAATAGCAGGCACGTTCCCCTCCTCAAGTTGTCGGGAAACATGAGCTTTGTGATCATCACGCAAAATAACGATGAATCCATTATCCAGTTGTCGGATCTGGCCGGTCGCTCAGTGTGCGCCAACGCACCACCGGCAATCGATGGTCTCGTTTTACTTGCGCAATTCAGCAATCCGGTCAGGCAGCCGCAGATCAGGCAAGCGGAAAACTACACGGATGCGTACGCTCAGCTACTGAACAGGCGTTGCCGGGGGGCGCTGCTGCCGACCCGTCTCTATGAAAACCTCTCCCGCAAAAGTAACGATACCCGCGCCCTGTTTCTAAGCGAGGCCTTCCCCAATTGGACGTTGAGCGTTGATAGCCGCATCCCCAAAGCCCTGCAATATCAAATTCAACAGACCCTGCTCAGCCCCGATCATACTCAAACAACCGGTGCGATGATAAATGTGCTCGACCCGGGCTCCGTTTTGTTACCCGCCGACGGCTCCGCATACCGGGGGTATAGCAGCCTGCTGAAAAATTTCTGGGGCCTGCGGTAGGAGCCTGTCCGAGTATAGAGAGCCTACTGCGGAAAAGCCCTTTTGGCCCCTTTTCCCGCTCCTTTTCGTCGAATATGAATAACTATTCTCCTCAAATGACCGAAAAAATGGACTAAAAATGGCTTCCCCTCGCTACGGCTTCTATTCTCGGACAGGCTCCTGGCTCAGTCGTTTGGCTACCGTGCCAATGGTCAGGCCCTGGACGAGGATGGAAAACACGACGATGATATAAGTCATAGCGACGATAATGTCCCGCTCCGGCCCCGTCGGCAAAGACAAAGCCAGCGCCACCGAAATGCCGCCTCGTATCCCTCCCCATACCAGAATCTTGACCACGTGCGGAGAAAAATCCCGTTTTAACCGCAGCAAATTGATCGGCACACCCACACTGACCGCTCGTGCGATCAACACCAGTGGGATCATCACCAGACCCGCAATCAAGTATTCCCGGGTAAACTGCAACACCAGGACTTCGAGGCCGATCAGCACGAACAATACGGCATTCAGGATCTCATCCACCAGTTCCCAGAATGTGTCGAGATGTTCCCGGGTCCGGTCCGACATGGCCAACACCCGTCCACGGTTGCCAATCAGCAAGCCCGCGACCACCATCGAAATCGGACCCGACGTGTGCAGTGCCAACGCCATGGCGTATCCACCCATGACCATTGCCAGGGTGATCAATATCTCGACCTGATAGTTGTCGACGGTACGCAGAAGGAAGAAGCCCGTGTACCCCAGGAAAATACCAAACAGCACCCCACCCACGGCCTCGCGGAGGAATAGCAAAACCGCGGTCCCGACGGAAACGTCGCCCGGGCCCACCGCCAGACCAGCGATCACCAGAAATACCACGACACCGACACCATCGTTGAACAGTGACTCTCCGGCAATCTTTGTTTCCAGGCTCTTTACAATACCAACACTTTTCAGCGTGGCCAGCACGGCAATGGGATCGGTGGGAGATATCAGCGCACCAAAAAGCAAACAGAAGATGAAAGGTATTCCTATGCCGAGCCAACTCAACACGGCCCACGTCAACACCCCTACCACCATCGTCGACAGGAATACACCCACTGTAGCAAGAATGGTGATCACCCACTTCTGCTGCTTCAACCCCCCCAGATCGACGTGGAGGGCACCCGCGAACAGCAGAAAGCTCAGCATGCCGTGCATCAGCGTCTCGTCAAATTCCACACCCAGCAGGAGGCGTTCAGCGGCCTCATCGAACCGGGCCACACCGAGTTCTCCAAGCAATATCAGCAACAAGGACAGCAACAACGCAATCAGCATGACGCCTATGGTTGTCGGCAGGCCTATGAAGCGGTGATTGATATAGCTGAACAGGGCAGACAGCGTGATCAGGATGGCGGCAAGATTCAGTGGGTCCATGGCAGCTTCTCAAAAACCCGGTGCCGGATAGCGCAGTAGAAGTTACATCCCATGGGAGTCAAGCCCGGTCAGTCATGATTTTCGGCAGATCGCCACACAAACCCATGGCCCTGCCGGCGAACGCGGACTTCAGGGGGCCGATGGCATCCGTCATGGCGAGACCCAATCCTCTGGCCCGGCTGACCAGTTCCAGGTCTGATCTGAATAGTTTTTCAAGCCCGTTGAAGGCGTGGTACATGGCCATGTTGTCACCTTTGCGCCACCTTTCGTAACGGCGCAGGGTCGACTTGCCGCCGATATCCTTGTTTTCCGCGCGGGCCCCGGCCAGCACTTCGGCCATCGCTGCCGCGTCCACCAGCCCCAGGTTCACGCCCTGTCCCGCCAGCGGGTGCACAACGTGTGCGGCATCTCCCAGCAGGGCTGTCCGATCACCGATATACCGGTACGACAGAGATGAAGCCAGGGCAAATGCTTTTCTCGGGCCCACCGTGGCAATCTCACCGAGCCTGTAATCAAAGGCGCTGGCCAGCTTATCTGCAAAATCAGCATCATCGAGCGCCATCAACTCGTCCGCATAATTTTGCTCGCAACTCCAGACTATCGAACAATCTCCGTCGTACAGCGGCAGGAACGCCAGTGGACCCGTTGCCAGAAACCTCTGCCACGCGGTTTTCTGGTGATTCAGTTCAGTACGCACCCGGGCCACTATGCCCAGCTGATTAAAATTCCGGGACCTGCGTTCTATGCCCAATTCCTTGCGCACCCACGATTCGGACCCGTCGGCCCCTATGAGGACACTTGCCCGAACAGTCTCGTTGCCCCGCAGTGTCAATGTGATGCCGGCCGGGTCGCGGTCGGCGCCAGTCAATTCGGAATCCGCCAGAATCCGTACAGACGAATTGCGCAATTCCTGATGCAGGGCAAATACAATCAGACCGTTTTCCACGATGGTTCCCAGATGGCTCACTCCGAGGTCCGCACTATCGAACACGATTTTGCCACTGCTGCGGGCGTCCCAGACAACCATTTTCAAGTACCGGGAGATCCCGTGCTTCTGTATAGCGTCCCATGCGCCTGCGGCGCTCAGTATGCGTTCCGAGCCCGGATTGATGGCGCTGACGCGCACCTGGTCAACGGCCGGTTCCAGTTCCCGGATCAGCCCGCACCGTTCCAGCAATGCGACCCTGAAGTTTGCACGGGACAGAAGCTGTGCCAGCGTCGCACCAACCATACCCGCGCCGACAATGGCAACGTCACATTCCGTATGGGGCATATTAGCGTGCTCTAGCCAGGGCCTTGAGAAATGGAGGCCAGTGGCAGGCCGCGAGACAGGCGCGGCAGCCTGCCAGCCAGCCCCATGGTCCGCTTGACCAGAAAGCGCTGTGCCGGGGGGATCAGGTCAACACTCAGCAGAGCGGCATCCCGCGCCAATGAAAGGAACAATGAGTCGTTCGAAAAAAGACGGATCAATACATCCGTAAACCGACCCACCCTGTCGATATCACGCCGGCGCAACCGCCAGTATCGATCCAGTACGTCGATATCTCCAATATCCAGTTCTTGCGCATGTGCATCGAACAGTACTTCAGCCAGCGTCGCTACATCCCGCAAGCCCAGATTGAACCCCTGTCCGGCCACCGGGTGGATGGTGTGGGCGGCGTTGCCGACTACCACGATCCTGTTTTTGACAGGGTGTTTGACTTTTACAAAGGATAACGGATAGGTCTTGCGCCCACCAAGCTTGCACATTTCTCCAACCCGGTCTCCGAACCGGTACTGCAGTCTTTGCAGAAATTCATCGTCATTGCACTGCAACAATTCGGGCACCTGTTCGTCCAGCGCCGTCCACACCACGGTATAGCGGTTATTGCTGGACGGCAGCAGCGCCAGGGGCCCGGTATCGGTAAACCGTTCATAAGCAGTGTTATTGTGACTCCGGTCGGGTGTGACGGTGGTCAAGATGACGCTCTGGTTATATTTATAGCCAACTGTTTCAAAGTTGAGCGAACGGCACATGGCCGAATCCGCACCGTCTGCGAACACCACAAGTGAAACGCACACTTTCCCCGGATCCGAATTCTCCGACAGTTTGATTTCTACAAATTTCTCACTCCCGTCCTTTTCCCTGGCCAGGCCGGTGACCTCAGCCGGACACATCATGGTTACACCGTCTAACTGCTGCAATTGTCTGCCCATCGCCACCCCGAGTTCCCGCGCCGGCACGGCGTAGCCCATGGCTTCAACGCCGTGCTTGTTGTGCTGTAATCGTGTAAACCCGAATTTACCGCGATCCGAAATATGGATGGTCTTGATCGGAACAACGGATTTCGCATCGATCTCTCGCCAGCTGCCGATGGTATCCAGTATTCTCCTGGAACCCGGCGCTATGGCCAGCACACGGTCATCGTAACCGGGTTGGCTTTGTGTCTTGCGGGGCACCGCTTCGATGACGACGACGCGCAAGTCCGTACCCGCCAGAGCGCAGGCCAGACTGGCGCCCACCAGGCCGCCGCCGACGATGGCGATGTCGTACTGATTCTCCACGTTACCCGCCCATCAGCGCTTCGATGTCGTCGATGGTCTTGGGAGCATCCCGGGTCAATACCATCTGACCGTCTCTCTGGATCAGCACATCGTCCTCGATCCTGATACCAATATTCCTCAACCGAGGGTCTATATCTTCATCGTCCGGAATATAGATTCCGGGCTCCACTGTCAGCGTCATCCCGGGTTCCAGCTGACGCCACTGTCCGTCTATCTTGTAGTCACCCACATCGTGAACATCCATGCCCAGCCAATGACCGGTGCGGTGCATATAAAAACGCCGGTATTCCCCCGATTCGCAAATTTCATCCACACCCCCGCTCAGCAAATTCAGGTCAATCAAGCCTTCAACAATGATTTTAACGGCGCTCTCGTGGGGCTCGTTCCATTGCACTCCCGCGCGGGTTTTCTTTATGGCCGCCGTCTGCGCCGCCAATACAATTTCATAGACATCGCGTTGTTGTGCGCTGAATTTCCCATTGACGGGAAAGGTCCTGGTTACGTCCGCGGCATAGCAATCGATCTCTGCCGCGGCATCGATCAACAGCAGATCACCGTCCCTTAACTTTGCTTTGTTATCGATGTAGTGAAGAATGCACGCGTTCCGCCCGCCGGCGACGATAGGCGGATAGGCCGGGTAATGGCTCCCCCCCAGGCGGAAATGGTAATGCAGCTCCGCCTCTATTTCATACTCCATCATGCCGGGGAGACAAGCCGTCATGGCGGCTCTGTGGGCGGCGGTGGAAACCCTGGCCGCACGCTTCATCACATTGATCTCCTCGGTTTGCTTGATCAGCCTCAGGTCGTGGAGAATATGGGCGAGATCGACGATCTCATGGGGCGCACTTACCCCTGACATCGATTTCGACTTTACCTCGTTGACCCAGTTCAACAGCTTGACGTCGAACTCCGGGTAGACCCCGACGTTACAGTACACCTTCTTGCGGTTTTCAAGCAGCCCCGGCAGAATGTCGCCAATATCGTCGAACGGAAACGCATCATCCGCGCCATATTGCTCCACGGCGCCGGTCAATCCTGCCCGGCGGCCATCCCATTTTTCCTTTTCCGGGTCGTTGTCCCTGCAAAACAGTATGAATTCTCCCTGCTCGCGGCCGGGCGAAAGGACCGCAACGGCGTTTGGTTCGGGAAAATGAGTCAAATAGTAAAAATCGCTGTCCGGCCTGAACTGGTACAGCACATCCCGATTACGCGTCGATTCCAGGGACGTCGAAATCACGGCGACGCCGTCGCCCATGAGTTGCATCAAATCTTGTCTGCGACGATTGAATACCTTTGCGTCAATCAATTTTGTTCTCCTGAATCTGCATCGCCCTGGAGGCCGGCGTACAATTCTTCAAAAATCAACTGTACCCCAACGCGCACATACTCTTCCACCTCCGCAAGATCCCACTCACTGTCATCGCCCTTGCGTCCCACCTCCAGTTCCGACACCGACAACATGTCGCGGGCAAGTTCGGCCGAATCGGCGCTGAGTTCATCGATTGCAAAAGAGTCGTTGCCGAGCAGGCCGAGCAGAAAACCCCCGCACCATTCGGCCAGTGACTGCAGGCGATTCGGGAGGCCCGCGCTGTCATCCGCCAGCAGCAAGCTGAACTCGCTCTGCTTGTCGTGGAGATTGTCCACGGTATCACGCAGCAGCAATTCCAGGTGACGTTGCAGCGACAGCAGGGATTCACCCGGGATATCCGCCCCTGCCGTCAACAGCCGCTGCAGGTCGGGCGACACTCCCGTTTTCATCTGATTGCAAATTGAGCCACAGATCACGCCGTGGGCTTCCGCCGCGCCCAGCTTCAATCCTGCTTGCGATAACGCGGTCTCGAATTCTTCATAACGGACAGTTTGTGCGATAGCCATATCTCCGGTATTTTACCGGGGTATGGCAAGTGTTTAAAAGCGTTGACCGGGCTTACGGAGACGCATATAGTTGATCTCGATATGAATAGCGACGAGCAAATCGGAAAAGATCTGCAACAACTGGAACAACGCGTCGATGACCTGATCGGTGTATGCCGAAGGCTCAGAGACGAGAATGACAGTCTGCGCAATCGTCAGGATTCCCTCATCGAGGAGAAATCCAAACTCGCCGAAAAAAATCGGATGGCGAGGACAAGATTAGAGAATATCGTCACCAGATTGAAGGCGTTGGATAAACACCAATGAAAAAATCACCCGAAGGAGGAGTGAACGTATCTATAATGGGACGCGAGTTTGCAGTCGCTTGTAACGATGAGCAAAGAGACGCTCTCTCCCAGGCCGCCATGCATCTGGATATCAAGATGCGGGAAATTCAAAAAAGCGGTAAAATTATCGGTATGGAAAAATGCGCAATTATGGCAGCACTGAACATTACACACGAACTCTTGTCTGCCCGGGCAAAGCAAGGAGAATCCGAAAAGATCGACGCCAAGGTTACCACCATCCTGGACAAGCTCGATCTCGCCATGCTGGAGCAGGTGCAACTCTCCATACCGAACAGCCATTGATTTCGCCCGGACTTCTCACGGCATATTGACGAGCACTCCCGTTGAACTTTGAATCAACAAATATCTTTGGTCACAAAACACTATTTCAGCCGGAATGTTATTCCACGGTTGCAGATAATGCTTTGTGAGTCCAAATCTCTGCGCGATTTTCTCGCCACCTCGCGAGACGCGCGAGCCAGATTGGTGTCACCTGCGGTGTTCGAATTGTTCTGAATACCCTTAGAACCTAAATCACAAACTGGGGACCGCAATCGGGTATGTTGTTGTGCAGGTCCGTTCAGCGGAAAGCCTGATACGTCCCGTTGGCCCCCACTTGAACCTTCCGGTTCAAGGATCAGGGACGGTTTCGGCACATGCGGGTGACACCTGCTTTTCCAGTATGCCACCGGGCGCCTCTAAAAATGAGGATTTTCGTGCGAGAGCAAGGAAGCACCGCGCACAGAACCGCAGTGTATATGACATACATGAGGATTCGAGCACGGGGCTGACGCGGCTATCGTGCGAAAAGACCATTTTTCGAGGTGCCCTGCAGTGAACAAAACAGAACTGAGAGCCTTGATGCGCACACGCCGGGAGGACTTGACCTTCGGTGAAAAAATGCAGGCGTCCAGGAGGTTGTGCGGGCGACTCACCAGGCATCCTTTTTTCATCAAGGCCACACGTGTAGGCATCTACTACCCGAACGACGGCGAAGTCGATGTTACCCCGGTGGCCATGCCTCGCACAGTGCAGAAATATTATCTGCCTGTTCTGCCGCCACGGGGTAAACACCGCTTGTGGTTCGGTGCTTATGAGCCTGGCCAAAGACTGATCAGGGACAGATTTGGCATACTGGAACCGGCGGGATTTTCCAGAGTCCGGGCGGAGGAGCTGGATCTGATACTGGTGCCACTGGTGGCATTCGACCGTTCTGGGGGGCGTCTCGGTATGGGCGGGGGATTCTACGATGCCAGTCTGGGTTTTCTGCGGCAGCGAGGCAGGGTCTCGCGGACCTGCGTCATCGGTGTCGCTTATCAATTCCAGCAGATCGAGTCCATACCCGAGGACCATTGGGACGTGCCGCTCCACGGGGTAGTCACCGATGAAGAATTTATCCCGGCCGGCCGAAAATAAAATTCGTTGTGCCGCCCGGTGAGAATTGCAGGCTAGCTGACAATTTGGTAACTTCCACGCCACACAATATCTGCCCCAAAATCCATGCCATACTGGTTGATGAAAAGTGAGCCCGATGTTTACGGCCTTGACCACCTCAGAAAGGAAAAAACCGACCACTGGGACGGAATCAGGAACTATCAGGCGCGAAACTATATGCGCGATGACATGAAAAAGGGGGACCTGGCTTTCTTTTACCACTCCAACTGCGAACAGCCCGGTATCGTTGGCATCATGAAAGTGAACAAGACAGCGTATCCGGATTTCACCGCGTTTGACCCGAAGGAAAAATATTACGACCCCAAGAGCGACCCGGCAAACCCGCGTTGGCTGATGGTCGATGTGCGTTATGTGCGAAAATTAAAACGCCCGATTTCCCTCAAGGAACTCAAACTGCACAAGAACCTGGCCAATATGCGCCTGTTGCAGCGAGGCAACCGGCTGTCGATATTGCCCGTCACGAAAAAAGAGTGGGACTACATTCTCAAACTGGAAGACTTAAGAGCACAAAGCAATGAGACATATTTATAAACTATCCCTGGTCCTCATATTGCAACTGGCGGTTGCAGCGGTCGGCCACACACAGGAAAAAACAATGATCAAAATGACAACAAATTTCGGCGTAATCGATATTGAAATGTTCACGGAGCAGGCGCCGAACACGACCGCCAACTTCATACAGTATGTCAACGACGGATTCTTCGACGGCCTGATCTTCCATCGTGTAATTCCCAGTTTCATGATTCAGGGCGGCGGCTTTGAGCCGGGAATGAGCCAAAAATCGCCGAACGCCCCGATTCAGAACGAGGCGGACAACGGGCTGAAAAATGAACGCGGCACATTGTCCATGGCCCGTACCAATGACCCTCATTCCGCGACCTCGCAGTTTTTTATAAGCGTCAAGGACAATGCTTTCCTCGATTTCAAGAGCAAAAACGCCAGCGGTTGGGGATATACTGTTTTCGCCAAAGTCGTTTCAGGCATGGAGGTAGTGGACAGCATCGCTCAGACACCCACCGGCAATTCGGGGGGTCACGGCGACGTTCCGTTGGAAGATGTGGTCATCGAAAAGGCGGAAGTGGTGCAATAGGGGTCCCCACTCCCGGCTTCGCCGTCAAAGCCGGGACCCTACTGGCGCCATTATGTGAGAGATTAGTGACGGGCCAGCGCTAGAGGAGGAAACCTGATGGATTTCATTAGCCTGTCGAAAATTCTTCCCCTGCTTGTCCTGCCATTCTCCGTGGCGCTGTGGCTCATGCTGTTGGCCCTGGTGCTGCTTTGGTTCCACAGGCCGCGATGGGCCGGCGGCTGTATTACCCTGGCGATCGTGGTCTTTGCGGTGTGTGGCAACCCGTCTTTTTCATACGCGTTGTACGCTCAGCACGAACGCACCCACCTGCCCCTGCCGGTGGAGGAATATCCCGAAGTCGATGCAATTGTCGTATTGGGCGGGTCGTTGAGCCCCCCTCTTTCGCCCCGGCTGTACACAGACCTGAGCGGAACCACCGACCGGATATTGCATGGCGTCAGACTGTATCGCGCCGGGCGGGCGACCACCATCGTGCTATCCGGAGGCAACGTATTTCCACAGTCCGGCATTGAGGGAGAATCGTTCTACGCGGCACAACTCATGGAAGAGTGGGGCGTACCGCGATCCGCCATATTGATAGAGGATCGCAGCCGCAATACCTACGAGAATGCACTCTACTCAAAAACAATACTGGACGAAAATGGATTGAAGACAGTGCTCCTGGTGACGTCGGCCCTGCATATGCCGCGCGCCCTGCAGGTTTTCAGGAGCAACGGCATCGACGCCATTGCCGCACCTACAGATTATAATGTCGTGGAAACGGAACAACCCAAATCCCTCAACTGGATTCCCAGCCTCGGTGCCCTGGGCGCTCTGAGCGCGCTGATAAGGGAGAACCTGGGCATTATCGTATACCGGTACCGGGGCTGGATTTAGCCCGATTTACGGCAGGCAGCCGGCTCATCTCAGGCCTGGATTTGTGGTGAAGTATCGAACCGCAAATTTCGCCCGGGATTCGAGTGCGGTGGGATAAACAACACACCCGACGAAACACTCCGTGGGGTAAATCTGCTGAATCACCCAGTTTTTGGATTCGCCATCACCGGCTTTCAGGTCGAAGCGATCGGTTTCGCAGTCCACACAAAGCTCCTCGCTATCCAGGGGGTAGCTTATTCCCCACCCTTCCGCCTTGCCATAACCTTCCTTGCGTGTCCAGCAGGCGAGAAAAGCGGACCGCTGCTTTGCTACCGGCAAACTCAATATCGAGTCGGCCTCAGCCTGGGTGAATTTTCTGCGGACGATCCGGTCAAAACCAACCTCACGGTCCAGGTTTTCAAGATCTACGCCGATATCTGCATTCCAGGTAAACCCGTACAGCGCGTGGGCGCCGGCGTCTGAATAATTGAAACTCAAAAGCTCCGCCCCGGCGCCGTTCGCCAGAGCGGGTTTGCCGAACGGACCCAGACTGAAGGTGATCTCACGGCCCGGAGTGCCTGTATAGTTGGCCAGGAGCAGTCTTAACGTACTGCGCCCCAGGATGTACCCTTGCCGGTGACGATCGAAGCGATATCGGTCAGCCCTGGCCAGTTCACTGCTCGACAGCAACGCCGCCAGCTCATCCGTCACCCGTGCGGGTGCGGACAGCGGCACCCACCACAAATGCAGCTCATCCGGCAGCAACTCCGGCGGATTTTGAGCCGTTTCCCAGGGGCAAAGCCTGTGCAGCGCAGTCCGGGAAGGCAAACTCATTCGCTTGGTTGACATCTCCGTGAATATATCGCATGTATGCAGGATCGACACGCATTGTGGCCGCACATCGCTGCCTACGCAGCACTCGTTGCACCCGCAGACCGCCGGTCAATGCGGAATTGTGGGGGAGTAACTTGCGCAGCTACGGGTTTGTACTACTCTCTAATGTAAGTACTTATGGGGAATTGACCGGCTTCCTCGCCCCCCTGAAGAGAAGCGGTCAACCAAGTGCTTTATCATCCAGGAACGAAATGCCAACCGCAGAGAAGCCGAACGCACCAGATCCCGACAGCGCCAGCACTGACGGCCAGGAGACTATCGTTCTCAGCACCACGGATTCAAACACACCGGCCGCGCTGGTGGTCGATGAAAACGGAATTCTGGACTTTGACAAAAACTCCCCGACAAACAAGGTACATTCTCCGGCAAATCAGGAACAACAACAGCCTGTGGACGGAGTCACTGCAAAGCGCAAAGTTACCCCGCCGAAAAAACCCGCACCAGAATCAGTAGATAAGATCCTGAAGTTCCTGAGAAAACCGGAAAGAAGCCTGATCGACGGTTACTGCAGCAGCAGCATCCACAAAAAGCTGAAAAAAAGGTTCGATTGGTACAGCCGGACCGAAGGCACGCTAAGTGTCGGCAACAAGCTGGAAAATGCATATGGGGGAACCTACACCCTGCCTCACGCCACGGCCCACTTCATCCGCAATAACATACTGGTGTCATTGGTTCTGATCGCAATCTCGGGACAACTCGTCTTCAGCTATCTGTCCACCCCCACTAAAAACAGGTACGCCGACACGAAGCCCATTGTAAAAACAGATGAAAGTGAATTACGAGCCACACCGGCGGTCGTTCAAGTGACCGGGGCCAGGGATCGCTCACAAGACATCAACCACTGCGCGGTCAGCAACGATTTACGGCAAGTCTACGAAAATGCAGAAAGCCGTACTGTAAAGAAGGATGTACTTACCGAAATCGACGTATTTATCACGGCCTACAGCAAATCAGATCTTGAAAACTGGCTCGCTACGCATGCGCAAAAACGGGATGTTACTATCTCACGCATACAGGCGACCCTGCCACAGATAAGGAGCTACAGCACCGGGATATCGGAAGAAATCAACCAATTGACCCAAAAGTATAGCAACATCACATCCAGTGCGGGGGCCATCGACCTCACCACGATAAGCGGAGTCAACAAATCAATAAAATTGCGAACCCGTCTGCTCAAACTGGAAACTCAGATGCGCAATGGCCTGGCCATCACCAAAGTGTTGCCGATCCTGGAAGAGCAATTACTCAGGATAGAGAGAATAGCCTCGAAGGGCGGGGACTTATCGCCCCCGTGGATGTCCCGCTGGGCGGTAGCGACCAGTCAACAGGATCCGGCCTCCTTTACCGCGTCGATCGACGAGATTATAGAAAGTGACATTCACACCAGCATCGAGCGGGCAGCCGTGGACACCTTTGCAACAAAGCTTTATAAACTGCGAATCCTGGCCGCGACGCTGCGCGACTTTGGTGACCTTGTTATATACCTGGGCGAAACGTCCAATCACGCCTTGGTCAGCGTCGGAGAGCGGCAGAATTCCGGCAACATCCGGTTAAGAGAATTGCTGGGATACGAGACCCGGCAGGACATCAACTTGCTGGATTACGATAACTGCCTCA
>CAXMTM010000200.1:0-11506 GCA_964196385.1 Arenicellales bacterium | reverse complement strand
CTCTTCTCGTTTCTGGTGTAGGCTCCCAGCATGGCGCGATCGCAGATAACATTGATCAGTCTCGGCACACCGCGGGAATATTTATAGATCCGGCGCAAAGCCCTATTACTGAACACGCGGCGGTTGCATCCAACCACCGTCAGTCTGTATTTCACATACTCCCGGGTATCCTGAAGGTTCAGTGGTTGCAGGTGATACCGTGCCGTGATCCGTTGTGACAGTTGACTCAGATCCTGCCTGTCAAGCATCTCCGCCAATTCCGGCTGGCCTATCAGTATGATCTGCAACAGCTTTTGTTTTGTCGTTTCCAGGTTGGTGAGAATTCTGATCTGTTCCAGAACAGTCCGTGTAAGCAATTGCGCTTCATCGATGATAAGTACCGTTCTCTTGCCCTCAGCGTAGGTTTTGAGCAGATGTTCGTTAAGGGTATTCAAAATTTTTACCGGCGTCGAATATTTTGGATATTCGACCTTGAGTTCATCGCACAGTGTGGCCAGCAATTCTGCGTGGCTAATTTGAGGACTGAGGATGAGCGCGACATTGACATGATCCGGCAACTGCAAAAGCAGACATCGGCACAACGTTGTTTTTCCGGTGCCGACTTCCCCCGTCAACTGCACGAAACCACCTCCTTCATCGATTCCGTATATCAGATGTGCCATCGCCTCGCGATGACGTTTACTCATGTACAGGAAACGTGGGTTCGGTGCAATCGAGAACGGGGCTTCCGACAGACCAAAAAAGGATGTGTACATAGACACCTGGGTCAAAACTGTCGCTACATTATACAGTCATACCGCAACTATGACTCCAGCCCACCTGCGGCGCGAAGCAGGCTGGGTGGGGGCGCCTTCTACAGCGGGAGCGGCGCCCTCGCCGCGATAAACGAGAGGCTCCCTGAATGCAGCAGACCACTCATACGCAGGGGTCCCACCGCTCAGTTGTTCAGAACCTGTTTGATGCGTTCTATGAAACCGTCACCGCGGCCGATCAACTGCGTCAATCGACCCAGTTCGGCGCTATCCGAAGGCGCGATACCATACCCCTCAACAGTGTTGGGCAGTGGCACCTCGCTGATCAGCGTAGTCAACTGGCGGGCGGTAAATGCCTGTTCCTTGTGATGTTTCAGATTTTCCGCGATCCTGCCTGCACCCCTTATAGCGAGTTGGGATACCTGCGCGATGTTCTCGTACAGTGCCTCCAAGTCTGGATACAAACGCAGCAAGCGACCCGCACTTTTCGCGCCCACCCCCGGCACCCCGGGAATGTTATCGACGCTGTCTCCCACCAGGGCCAGATAATCCGCGATCTGATCGGGCCAGACACCGAACCGGTCATGCACCCCTTGCGCGGACAACTGTTCGCTCTTTGGAAAATTCCACCACACATCGTGTTCTTCGACAATCTGGGTAAGATCCTTGTCGGAACTTACGATGACATTTTTGAACCCATGCCCTCGCATGTTGCGGGCAACGGTGGCCACCAGATCATCGGCCTCATAACGGTCGTCTATGAGCGACTTCAGGCCCAGCGCGGAGAGCAGGGACTGGCAAATCTCAAACTGATTTTTCAATTCACGCGGAGTTGCCTCCCGGTTGGCTTTGTAGTCGGCGAATATCTCATTTCGAAACGAACCGGAGAGACTTCCGTCGAACGCGAACGCCACGTGAGAGGGCCGGACTTGTTCCAGCAACTCAGTAACGAATCTGACAAACCCGTATACGGCGTTTACAGGCGCCCCGCTGGTATCGACCAGGGTGTCAGGTAGAGAGAACCAGGCCCGGAATACGTAAATACTGGCATCGACGATGTAAATCGTATCGCGGGAGTCCGTCATTCGGGTTAAGGACCTACTGCCCTGGGACAGGCTCCTGCAGTCACAGAAAGGGCCACATTGGCGACATTCTTTTTTTCATCTGATTGAAACAGTCCCCGTCGATGATGGGAAATGTGCCCAGTGCCTGTGCCTGCTCACTGAGGTCGCGCAACGCCCGGTGAAGATTTTCCTCAGCCACCAGGAGCATCTCTTCCTTCTCCAGCGCACGCTGATGTTCCAGTCTGGATACCCCGACGGCAAGCATTTTATCGATCTCCTGTTCGCACACCGAGTTGGCGCCGAGACCGAGCTTGGTGAGCCGGCGATTGGTCAATCTCGAGAAACGAAACAGAACAGCTTGACGAAGTCGATAATCAAACACTATTCCCGTCCAACCCCGACCTGGTGTAGCGCAAGTCCAGGTGCCGTACCTGCGTGGCCAATACCCCGCGGGACCATCCGCACTGACTGTTGGCCAGGTCGCTCTTTATCAAAGCCTGGACCTGGCTCGGTTGAGTCTGGATTGCTTCGCGTTTTCCCTCGTCGGTATGGATTGTTCGCCGTACAAAACCTGTTTTAAAAAACGACAGGCGAACTGAAACAGCTCATCTTCATCATCGACAAGGACCTTCTTTTCCTTTTCACTGAGTTCGAACACCTTTTCAAATCCTTCGGTTTGAATGAACTCTCGAAAGCTGTCCATGTCATAACTGCACATGTCAAACAGTTGCAGGCTCCGTTCCGAGGGGGCCCCCACCGTAGGTCCGCTGGAACGTTTTTTCAGAATAATATCGCGCCAGGCCCTGTTGGCTTCATCATATTCTTCACAGCCCTGCTCCTGCCTGTACTCACCCACGCTAAGCCGGCGCGGTTCCTGATGGCCCAGGCAGTGGTCCTCCTTGACGATAAAGTAGACATCCTCTACCCGCGATTCATCTTTCTTGCGAACGCCCATGGATCCGAGCGCATAATAACGACATGCTGCCGGCCGGTCTTCGTAGACGCCGCACCCTCCCTCCTCCAGAAAAATGCATTCCGGAGTATTTGGCCTGGTCGCCATCTTGAGACCCGGCATGTCGTGGTAGTCCATTGCAAACGGGACCGTATACGTGGATACGAACTCGCTGGAGCTAAGCTCCAACCGCCTCTTCAGTTTCAATACATCATAGGGGGTGAGCGTAATATCGATATTCCTGCAACACGCATTAAAGCATGAGATGCCCTTGTGGCAATGGAACTGGATCTCTGTATCCAGAGTCAGTTCTACCGGATCAATGGGGCTCTGGTAAGGAATATTATCCTGTGGAGCAGTGGTTTTTTTCCTATTCATTCCAGTTTGTTATCTCGAGATGCGGGAACATCTAAAAAATCGGTGCAAGACAGTGGTGTTGTGGTTATGCACGATCCTTTTAGGAAGTTACGATCTGCACATCCTATTATCCGGTGTCTTACAGCGAGTAGCCAGCCCCTGATTCTAACGGGGAAGCGCTAGGAGCCTGTCCGAGAATAGAGAGCCTACTGCGGAAAAGCCCTTTTGACCCATTTTCCCGCTCATTTTCCCAAAATATGAACAATCATATGAATAACTATTCTCCTCAAATGATCGAAAAAATGGACTCAAAATGGCTTCCCCTCGCTGCGGCTTCTGTTCTCGGACAGGCTCCTAGCCCCCATTTCTCACCGGATTGACGAGCCCTCACTTGATCTTTGAATCCACAAGGTATTTCCTTCAGTCGGAAATACACATTACGACTGAAGTAGTGCCTTGTGAATCCAAATCTCTTCGCGATCATCTCGCCACCCGGTGAGAAATGGGGACTAGTGTACAAACAAGAAAGCCGGGCGTTGCCGCCCGGCCCATCAGACAACCGCCATGCCCCGACCGGGGCTAAACGGCGCTCCCATTGCGATGCAGGCCTTCCGGCTCATCGTCCGCCGGCCTTATCATCAGGGAGTAGGGCTCTTTCCACAGCTTCCATTCCGCGGTGTCGCGGTCATATGTGGAATTGACGAAGCACTTCCACTCGTCGTCGTTGACATCCTCAAAATCCATCCGGTAATAATATCCTGGATAGCGGGTTTCTTCTCGGAACTGGATGTGCTTCATATGTGCCGTAGCGGCGATCATGCGATGGTAGTTTTCCCACGCACGCAACAACTCATGCAGATCCTTGGCCCGCATCTTCGGCCCGTCTTCCCAAAGCATCTTGAGTTTGCGTTCCGCGATCTCCAGCATCTTGGCGTTGGTCTGGTACTGGGTGCTGACCCCGGCAACATACTCGTCCATGATTTTCTGTAACCTGAACTGGTACATTTTCGGTGTAATGTAGTGCGGATTGATGTCTATGGCCGTGGTGTAATCCTTGTGTTCCAAAAATGTTCTCACCGGCCTGTATATTTCCTCGACCAGTTCTTCGGTAGTTTGTACCGGTTCAGGCGTCCAGTCCTTGTTGTCCAGGGCGTACTTGACCATGGCCTTTGCCGCCATACGTCCCTCGGCATGGGAACCCGACGAGAACTTGTGTCCCGAGGCGCCGACACCGTCACCGGCTGTAAACAGACCATTTACCGTGGTCATCCGGTTGTAGCCCCAGTGATAGTTGTCCGGTGTTCCGGGCAGATCTTCCGGGCCGGACACCCAGATACCGGCGCAACCGGCGTGGGAGCCCAGCAGATAGGGTTCGGTCGGCATCAGTTCCGACATCTCCTTGTCCGGTTCGATATTCTCCCCGGCCCAGACACCACACTGACTTATGGTCATATCGAGGAAGTCTTCCCACGCCTCGGCTTCCAGGTGCTTGATTTCCTTGGGCGTCATGTTCTCGGCAAGCTTGGCCATGGCGGTGGGCGTATCCATCAAAATCGGTCCGCGGCCTTCGCGCATCTCCTTCATCATCAGGTGATTGCGCAAACAAGTTCCCATTTTGTGCCCGCTGGCATAGGCATCGGATTTGTTGTCCTTTAGTATGTGATAGTTCTTTTCCTGATAGTCTTCCCCGAAGGCATTCATGGCCTTTGCCTTGAACAGTAAAAACCAGGCCCCTACCGGTCCGTATCCATCCTTGAACCGGGCGGGCACGAAACGATTCTCCATCAGGGTCAATGTGGCGCCGCACTCCGCCGCCATCGCGTATGTCGACCCTGCGTTCCATACCGGGAACCATGCACGGCCCGTGCCCTCACCGACCGAGCGCGGCCGGAATACGTTGACGGCGCCGCCGCACACCAGCAGGCAGCATTTGAATTTATAGATATAGATTTTGTTTTCACGCACGGAAAACCCGGCGGCGGCAGCCACCCTTGTCGGGTCGTTCTTGTCCGTTATCAGCCGCACTATGAAAATGCGCTCCTGGATGCGATCCATGCCCAGTGCTTTCTTCGCCGCTTCGGCGACGATACATTTGTAGGACTCGCCGTTGATCATGATCTGCCAGCGGCCCGACCTCACCGGTTTGCCGCCATCGGTCAGCATCTTTCCTTCATCGCCCTTCTGCTTCCAGATGGGCAGCCCCCACTCCTCGAAGTGATGCACCGAATCATCTACATGCCGGCCCACATCGTAGACCAGATCCTCGCGGGTGATCCCCATCAGGTCGCCCCGCACATAGCGCACGTAGTCCGCAGGATCGTTTTCGCCCATGTAGGTATTGATGGCCGACAGTCCCTGGGCCACGGCGCCGGACCGGTCAAGCGCGGCCTTGTCGACGAGCCTGACCTTCAGATCCGTGCCTTCAATCCAGCGTGAAATCTCGAACGCGGCGCCACAGGCCGCCATGCCGCCGCCGATGATGAGGATATCTACCTCTTCCTCGACGACTTCTGGGTTAGCAAAATCGTATTCTGACATCTGTGATTCCTCTGCTTCGTTCTCTTGATATATACCGTTGATATACGCGGTGACGTTCGAATGGGCCCGGGCCCGGTCGCCTAGTCACGCTAGGCGTTATTGAACTGACTCATGTCGCAGGGATGTGTGCCCTTGGTAAACAGGGTGCCGTGGTCGGCGATCTCATCCATGTCTGTGGTGGGCTTGTTCTTGTAAGGGTCGACCGACCCCTCGGCAGTGGTGCGCGTGGGAAACTTGAATCGCTTCAGAGTGCCGTTACGGAATTTGATGGTCCACATAATGGAATCCGAACCCCTCAAAGGCTGGACCATTGCACCCAGCGGCACCACGTCGGCGTAGTGCCTGCATTCTATGGCCTGCTGCGGACAGATCTTTACACAGCTGTAACATTCCCAGCATTGTTCCGGCTCCTGGTTATACGCCTTCATGGCGTGACCGGTCTCCGACCCATCCTTGTCGAGCCGCATCAAATCGTGCGGGCAGATATACTCACAAGCGGTTTTGTCCTGGCCTTTACATCCGTCACATTTATCGGTGCGCACATACGTTGGCATACTAACTCTCCGGTAATTATTGTTACTCAAAGGAGCTCCCGACCATCATGGATCTCATCGGATGGACAGGATCACAAGCTCCACTGGATGCGGAATTCTAACATTCTATCTCCCGCGGAGGCGGGACTGATCGACTCAGGCTCCCGGGAGAGTGGGAAGGGTATAAGGTGTTGAACCGGAAAACTAATTAGAATTGCGATACCGGGGATAAAAATCGCTTATTTTGTTATGGTTTCTTAGTGGTCAATTCCAGGTAGCGCTCGTAATCCGCATCATATTTTTTCAGCACCAGCTGCCTTTTTGTCACGGAGTCCTGGATGGCAATATCGTAGTCCGCTATCTGCTGACGCAGCAATTCGGGCTGCTCTGGCGTAAGCGGTTGTCCGCCGGCCTCAATTTCATCGAGCACATCGACCAACCGCTGTTTCAGGTCCCCATTGCCCTCGATGGAACTATCTATAAAGGCTAAGAGCGCGTCCCGGGTTCTCCTGATATTTTCCGCACTATCGTATGTATTCAGCAACTTCTGATCGAGCCGCCTCTGGTTTGCCTCAACTATTTCCTGCTCGGACACCTGCTCTTCGGCGCGTTGCTTGGCATCCAACTCTTCCTGGGTTGGCGGGGCCTCGGTCTGGCCGATCGTATTGCCCACCTCATCCATCTCCGTGATGCGGGATGATTGTTCACACTCTAATGCCGCGTGGTCGCCATAATGCCACTTACCCTCGGCATCCTGACATTTTTTGAAAGTTGGGGTGTCCTGGGCTGAAACAGGCAATACACAAAGCAAGGAAACCACCAGCAATACCAGTTTACTCATTAAATACTCACCACTTCGAAGACATTTGTATACTCTATAGCATAAAATCCGGCGTCCGGGACAGATGCAGATCGACGCCGGGCTGTTAGCGCAGATACTTTACCTGTCCCTCGCCAGTAACCACAGGCCAAAGGCGATCATCGGAACAGATAATATCTGACCCATTGTTAGCCAGTTCCACGCGAGATAACCCAGGTGCGCATCGGGCTCCCTGACGAACTCCACGATTATACGAAACGAACCGTAGCAAAGCAGGAACAGACCGGATACCGCCCCGGTCCGCCGGGGCCTTGACGAATACCACCACAAAACGATGAACATAACCAATCCCTCCAGACAAGCCTCGTATAACATGGAGGGATGGCGAGGAGTCAGCGTAGGGTCAGTTCTGGGGAAGACCATGGCCAAAGGAATATCTGTTGCCCGGCCCCACAATTCCTGATTGATAAAGTTGCCTATGCGGCCTGCGCCCAATCCCAGCGGTACCAGCGGCGCCGCAAAATCAGTGATTTGAAGAAAGGACTTTTGTGTACGGTGGGCAAACAGCAGAAGAGCAACCAGCACACCCAGCAACCCGCCATGAAACGACATCCCTCCCTGCCACACATAGAATACTTCCAGCGGGTGGGACAAATAGTAATTTGACTTATAGAACAGGACATAACCCAGGCGGCCGCCGGCAATGACCCCGAGCGCGATATGGAACAACAGATCCGACACCTGTTCCTTGTCCCACCCCGGGGTCGATCTGGAGCGGTGTACGCCAAGCCAATAGCCGCCGACAAACCCCACCAGATACATCAACCCGTACCAATGTACCGTGACTGGCCCGATACTGAATGCAATCGGATCGATATCAGGCTGCACGGGCGTATTTCCGCGGATCTGAAATCAGTAAAAATCTGCTCATGATATTGATTTTCCCGGTTTTTATTGATCCGGCAATTTTATAATACCGGGCAAATACCGCACAGTACGTAGTTTGATACCAGGAACTCCGCAACGCCAGCGTATCAGTGACACCGGCCGACTGAGAAAATATTTCTCGTGAAATCAAAAGGCAAGCGACGCCATGCATAATTTGCGGCATCCGGGTTTGAGTTCCCAGGGTCTGTGTCTGTGGCGCTATTTATGGCAAAATATCGCACGCATCACAACTCACAAATCTATTCTTATGCAAAAATTCTTATCCTTTCTTCTGGTTCTGGTGGCGGCAACAGCGTGTAGCGGAGGAAGTTCCGACGGTGGGGGAGGCGCTCTGCAAGGCCCGACAACCCATGCCGGTTTTTGGACATTGAGCGCGGTCATCACCGCCATCGTGGGCGGCTCCACCAACGACATCAATACCACGTCTCAGGTCAGGATAGAAAGCAACGGCGCAGTAAGCATCCTCACCACCGACACCAACTGCGCACTTTCCGTATTTGTGAACGGGAATACCATGACATACGAGGAGACCTGTATCTTTCCGGGGACCTCTACGGAAGACTCAACCGGCGCACCTTGTACTCTGGAGCTGAAAGCGGTCGCCAATTTTACTTCGAGCACATCAGCATCCGGAACATTTGGACCAAAAACACTGGTGTGTGTCGGCAGCGCCGCCTCCTACTCGGGGACCCTGGTGGCGCTCAGGAGCGGTACGTTTCTGCCCCCTGTGACGCCAGACCCGGATCCAGACCCGGATCCGGATCCGGATCCGGATCCGGACGCAACTTAGCGGCAACAGCCCAACCACTTCCATTGCACCCGCAGGCGGTGCAATCGCTATAAACGGCTCAACTGATGACGGATCACGGGCAAAGCAACAATCTTATCCGCGAAAC
Organism: Arenicellales bacterium; assembly: GCA_964196385.1. GTDB lineage: Bacteria > Pseudomonadota > Gammaproteobacteria > Arenicellales > JAANXG01 > JAHEKE01. The sequence continues at coordinate 2,646 of CAXMTM010000200.1, read as the reverse complement.
CAGCCCCTACCTGCTGCAGCACGCTTACAACCCGGTGAACTGGCACGCCTGGAACGAGGAAGCCCTGGGTCTGGCCCGGGACCTTGATCGGCCTGTCCTGCTGTCCATCGGTTATTCGGCCTGTCACTGGTGCCACGTGATGGAGCACGAGTCCTTCGAAGACGAGGAAACGGCTGCTTTCATGAACGAACACTTTGTGTGCATCAAAGTAGATCGTGAAGAGCGGCCCGACCTGGATAAGATCTACCAGCTTGCACACCAAATGATCGCCCGGCGCCCGGGGGGATGGCCGTTGAACGTGGTGATCGCGCCGGACAGTCACGCACCAATTTTTGCGGGCACCTATTTTCCGAAGCACCCACGCCATGGTATGCCGGCCTTCGTGGAAGTCCTGAAACGCGTCACCGGCTACTTTGGATCCCACAGAGATGAACTGATTGGGCACGCCTCGGCCGTCCAGGATGCATTCCGGCGCACCGAACCGGCCGGTGAGGCGGATATAAATCCCGCGGTCTTCAGCCGGGCCGAAAAGGAACTGAGCGACAGCTATGATCCCGTGGACGGTGGCTTTGGCGCAGCTCCCAAGTTCCCGCACCCGTCCACCCTGGATTTGTGCCTGCGTTACCGGGCAGCTAACCGTGACGATGAAGTCACCCGGCGCCGGCCGCTGCAGATGGTGCGGCACACCCTGGATGCGATGGCCAGAGGCGGCTTGTGCGACCAACTGGGGGGCGGTTTTTACCGGTATTCCGTGGATGCGGCGTGGATCATTCCCCACTTCGAGAAAATGCTCTACGACAATGCTCAGCTGTTGCAGATATACGTCGATGCGTGGCAGGCATGCGACGACAGTTTCTTCAGGGACACTGCGACATCGACCGCAGACTGGGTGATTGCGGAAATGCAATCGCCGTCGGGGGGCTACTATTCATCGATCGACGCCGACTCCGAGGGTGAGGAGGGAAAATTCTATGTGTGGTGCACGGACGAGATAAGATCGATTCTTAGCGAACCCGAATACACGGCCATGGAAATGCGATATGGGCTGGCTGGAACACCAAACTTCGAAGGAAAATGGCACCTCAACATCACCGAACCACTTGCAGCCGTTGCCAGTCGATGTGGTGTCGACGTCGAAAAGGCCACATCACTGCTGTCCGGCGCAAAAAAGAAGCTGTCCGACAGCAGAGCAAGGCGGAGTCACCCGCAACTCGACGACAAGATCCTGACCTCCTGGAATGCACTCATGATCAAGTCGATGGCCCATGCCGGCCGCAAACTGGGTCGGGAGGAATACATCTCATCTGCTCAGCGCGCACTGGGATTTGTGCAGAATTCCCTGTGGCGGAACGGTCGCCTGCTGGCCACGGCACGCGATAACAAAGCGCATCTGAACGCCTATCTGGATGATTACGTTTTTTTGATCGACGCCATCATGGAGTTGAACCAGTCACGTTGGCGGGGGGCGGAAATTGACTTCGCCATCACCCTGGCGGACACGGTGCTGGAACAATTTGAAGACAAAACTCTCGGTGGCCTGTATTTCACTTCAAACGACCACGAGGAATTGCTCCATCGCACCAAACCCAGCGCCGATGACGCCACTCCATCCGGCAACGGCGTCGCGGCCGGAGTGCTGTTGCGACTCGGGCATCTGCTGGGCGAAACGCGATACCTTGAAACTGCCGAACGTATCCTGCGCCTGTTCTCAATCCCTGCAAACCGACTGCCTTCGGCCCACGGGTCTCTGGTCATGGCGATGGAAGAGTACCTTTATCCACCGCGTATTATCATCATTCGCGGCGACCCGAAATCAGCCCGGGAGTGGACCCGGCCTCTACTGGATCAGTACCTGCCGGGCACTATGATCATGACCATCCCAAGTAATGAGGGAAACCTGCCCGGTATCCTCAACAACCTCAAGTACGCACAGGAGACCACGGCGTATATTTGCCAGGGTGTTTCGTGTTCTCCCCCAATCACCGACCACGAGGAGTTTATTGACCGTGTCAAAGAGCATCACATCGATATATAGAATTTCCGCCACCGCAGGCCTCATTGCCGCGATGGGAATCATGACCCCGTCTCATGGCGCCACTACCATCGACTTCACGCTGAAACAGCAGGGCCAGGCTGATACCGTCCAGGTCTCCTATTTCGATGCTGGAAAAGCTCTGATCAAAGCCGCCGGAGGTGATCCGAACATCGACTTGTTGTTTCAACAATCCACTGAAACCATGACCATCATCAATCACCAGGACGGGTCCACACTGGATATCAACGCAGAAAAAGTATCGGCTCTGGCCAGTCAGGCATCCGGTGTGATGGACCTCGTGCGCCAGCAGTTGATTGCGCAAATGAAAAACATGTCGGAAGAACAGCGCGAGCAGATGCAGAAAATGATCGAGGGCATGGGTGGCGGACAACTGATCCAGCCCCCGCCACCCCCACCTCAGGAAAAATCCCTGCAGGCCACCGGCGTACAAAAGATCAATGGTTTTACCTGCAACCAAACGGAGGTATTTGAAGGTGGGCAGAAGGTTGCCGAAGTGTGCACTGCCCCCACTGACGTGCTTGGCATACCCGCTGCCGATTTCGCGGTAATCGAGGCCATGCGCGCCATGTCCGACAAGCTACGTGATGAGA
>CAXMTM010000199.1:0-4031 GCA_964196385.1 Arenicellales bacterium | reverse complement strand
ATCGTACAGTACTTACCAGGTTCTTGCGGGCTCGGGCCCATCAGCTGCATTTGCGATTTCAGCCAGCGCGGCGGGCAGTTCCAGCTGAAGTTCGCCGGCTAGCTGCTTGAGGGCGCTGCAGACATGGTCCGGGAGACTGATGCGGTCTTGCGGTATTTCCTTTCCCTGATGATATACCCCTGCACCCGGTAAACGGGCGCCTGCTTCGTGCAGGTAAACAGCCAAACCGCCAATGCGCCGCTTGAGTTCATCACGGGGCAGAAATTTCAAGGGATCAACGAACAGGAAAAGCGCCGCGTTGCTGAACCATTCCGGATCGTGTTCACCGGCCATCAGACCACCGGCGATCCCGCCGAGGATCTCAGCGATGATGGCCAGGGCGTATCCCTTATGACCGCTTACTCGTCCACCCAGCGGCAACAGGGCGCCATCGCCTGAGATAAAGTCCCGGGCGTCGATCAGCTTCTCGCCCGTTGCCGTCGTGGCCCACTCCGGATCAAGCGGCTTGCCTGTGATGTAGTGTTTCCCTATCACCGCCCCTGCAACCTGGCTGGTCGCGAAATCTACGATGACATCATGGGGCACTGCGCCGAATGCAGGTATGCCGAATGCAACCGGGTTGGTGGACAGTTTGCGCTCGTGACCGCCGAAGGGTGCGACGTTTCGAGCGCCGCCGCCAGTGTTGCAGAACGCCAGGAATACCATTTCACCTGCTGCCGCCATCTGGGCCCACTCGCCCAGGCGTCCGAGGTGCCCCCCGTTGCGGATGCCGACGGCCGCGATACCGCCTTCCCTCGCCCGTTTGATGCCGGTACGGACCGCAAGCGCCCCGGTGAGTTGTCCAAAACTGTTATGGCCATTTACCCGGGCCAGGCCGGCGGCGCAGGATTCTACGCTGGGATGCGCGAGTGGATCCAGTGCTCCTGCTGCGATCATTTTTGCATACAGCGGAAGCTGGACAGTGCCGTGGGAATGGCAGCCCAGCCGGTCGGCTTCGGTCAGGGATGCCGCTACAAGTGCAGCGGAATCAGCGGGAGCGCCGAGCGCTTGGACCACGTCCGCGGTAAAAGTCCGGATCAAATCGGCTGCCACGGTCATTACGGGTTATCCTAATGGTCTTGCAAACACCAATGTAGCACGCCGGAGGGTCGTGGCGGACATAAGCCCCAAACGGCAAGGGAGAATGAAAGTTCATGGAGATTTCAAAATCGCAATTGCACAGTCTTCTGCAGACCTGCTACTTCGACAGCATCGATCGGGGCGATGCCGACGGCGCCGTACAGGCCTTCACCGATGACGTCGCATGGGCCCACTACCAGGTCTGGGAACACCACGGCCATATGCGTAACCGAGCCAAAGTTTTCAAGGGGTGTAAAGAAGTGCGGGATTTCCTGGCAGCGCGCATTGCTGATATGCAGGTCGAAGGCATTCGTCACCAGGTAAAGAGCGTCATCGTCCAGGGCAGCGAAGGGGCTTTCCGTGCCGAAGTGGTAGGCGTCACGGGCGAGAACAAGCGCTTTTTCGGGTGGGTAGAACTCAGCGATGGAAAAATCAGCCGGTATATCGTTGGACCGGAGCCTTGAAGCTTGCAAATCAACATTCAGATTTCCTGCCTAAATGCTTCGCTTTAATTCTTCCTCAACCAACACCAGTCGATCATTACCAAAAAACATCGAATCGCCGTTCACATAAATCGTCGGTGTGCCAAACCCGCCGCGCTTAATCACATCATTGGTATTGCTTCGAATCTGATCTTTGTAATCTTGCCGGTTAATCTTGTCGAAGTACTCATCCGCGTCAAGCCCGACTTCGGTAACGATGTTTCGGAGTACATTATCTTGACTAATGTCTTGATCCTCACCCCAATACGCTTCAAACACACGGTAACTGTATGGCAGGAACTTCCCGGTATGTTCGAGCGCCACCAGTGCGCCACGTAGCGCCTTGACTGAATTTACCGGGAAAACAGAAGGCATTAACTTGATTTCCAGGCCGTAGTACCGGGCCCAATCGCCTATATCCTTTGCTATATAGTTTAGTTTGGCAGGCACGCCATTTTCTCGGAATTCATAGACCGAAGAATTCACCGTATTAAACACACCCCCCACCAGAAATGGACGCCATTCAAGGTCTGCACCATATTTTTGACAAATCCCTTCAATCTTCGTAAATGCCAAATAAGTCCATGGGCTTGAGTAGTCGTAGAAAAATTCCACAGTTGCCATATCACTGTCCTGTTTTCTTCTGTTAATGATCACCCAAACAATGCCATTCGGGGATCGCCTTAAAGGCGCCACCTGAAGAAATAATTGTACAATTAACTTAATTAGTATAATCGGGTCGGACCCAAATAATAGTCTAGTCCGTCATGTCTTGATCGCATATGATGAGCGCCATGGGTCCTTATCGTTCATGGATAATTCTCCTGACCGGCCTGGTCGTCACGGCGATACTTATCGAGGCCGGGGTCGCATCTGGACAAGAGCAGATCAACACACGGGACCCAACTCCCGGTAAGACCTGGATCGAGCGGCTGGAGCGGCCCGACCGTTCCCCGGGCCTGCGCATTGATGACGTGGTCGCCAGTCTCGAGCTGAAGCCAGGTGACGTGGTGGCCGACATCGGAGCCGGCACGGGCGCCTTCTCCATTCCGTTTGCGAGAGCTGTTGCACCGTCGGGACTGGTGCTGGCACAGGACATCTGGCCAGAGCTCCTGGACTACATCGCCGAGAAAGCGAGGAAGGGGCAAGTTGGCAATCTGCAAACGGTCCTGGGGACAGGGGATAATCCAAATCTTCCACAGAACCAGGTCGATCTGGTCTTTTTCCACGATGTTTTCCACAACACTGTGGATCGACAAGGCTACCTGGAAACCCTGGCTTCTTCTTTAAAACCGGGCGGACGGATCGCGATCATTGAACAGGAATTTGATGATCCGATCGCGAAAAAATGGGATATCCCCGAGGACCGGATCACCACGGAGCAGGTTGCGGGCTGGATGTCCGGAATCGGATTCGAGCTGATCAACACCTTCGACATCTTCCAGGGTGAGAACAATCCCGGGGGGACCGGAATGCCGAAGCGCTGGTTCGTGGTCTATGGCCGGCGACCGGCTGACGAGTAAATTAACGGTCTACCTGTTATTTCCCGTCTGCGGGAACTCCCTTAAACGCATGGAAGTTGGATCTACTTCTTCGCGGAGGATTCGCAGTTCTTCGGCGGTCGCCGGATCGGTGGTCGGGATATCGCCTTCGGGCAGCAATACTTCGAAGCCGGTGGACTCCTGGACGGTTTCCAGGCTGACGCCCGGGTGGAGGCTCTTGAGGCGCATGGCTTTGGATTCCGGGTGGAAATCCATCACGCACAGATTGGTCACGCACAGTTTGGGTCCTCCGGGCAGACCCAGCTTTTCACGATGATCTCCTCCGTCACCCCAGCCAATGCCGGAACGGAAGTCCAGTTGCTCCACGAAAATCCTGGCATTGTGGGTGGTGCTCCAGAGATAGATATTCGGGATCATGCAGCCCAGGTCAGCCATGCCGCCGCCTCCGGGGAGGCGGACTTTTGGTTTATCGTAGGAGCCGATAACCGTGTTGTTCACGTTCCCGAAGCGGTCGATTTGTGCGCCGCGGAATGCAAAGGTGTTGTACCGCATACCCTGGGCCCAGGCCCAGAAATCGAAGGGGGAGTTGGATAGCATAACCGCGCCGTCCCAGATCGAATCCGACAGCGTGGATTCTCCCAGGCAGGCCGGGTTTGCATCGATGGCAATCGATGATGCCGCCCAGACCAGTTCGGGCGCGTGAGTTTTCCTCGCCAGCAAATAGGCGCAGACCGGGATAAAAGATACGGCTCCGTTGAAGGCTCGGGTCGAGTTGCCGAACTGCCTGGCGAGCGTGACCACCATCAGTTCGTCAATGCTGCAGTTTGCTCCTGTAATCGCCTCGTTCATGATGCACGCCTTCGAATGCGATTGATCGTTTCTGCACCCCCATTAGCCTGCAGGAATGCATCATGTGTATCGGGTCCCG
>CAXMTM010000198.1:0-5580 GCA_964196385.1 Arenicellales bacterium | reverse complement strand
GTCCAGTTTTCTCACGCTGAGATTTGCCATAATGACCTCCAGATTTAGAGTGACAACGGTTGGATGATATCAAGGGCTTCCAAATGCTAGCAAACTTGATTCGTTGATTCGGGGTCGGACCCCACTCATTACCCCCTGCATGTTACCGGCAACTTCTCAATAACTGCGTGCAGAAAAGATAAACAGCGGTCATCCCGGCGCAGGCCGGGATCCATAGGTACCGATAAAGCCCTTAGTTTCCTGGATTCCGGCCTGCGCCGGAATGACGAATAAGGGTCGGATTCTAACCGTGCACGGGCTTATTGAGATGTTACTGTTACCGCTGTGAAGAACTTGATAACTCTGCTTTTTGTGCTATTCGTTAAGAAGCGTTGTTATCAATCTATGTCGGGGGTTGTACTTGTATGTATATAGTTAAATTGGCGTTCAATCGAATATCTGAAATTCCGGAAACGGTGATATATGCGGCCTATTCTGTGGGTGGGTGGTTGTTGTTTCGAATCCTAGGCCCAGAAGAAGGTGAACAGAAGCGCCCTGCGAGTCATTCTCCGGGTATCCAGCGCACAAACTTGGGCGAGCCGATAGCGCAGGGAGAACTGCCGAAACGTTAACTTTTCGTTGGCGATAAGTTGATGATCACCCGGGGCGCCAGAGCGAACCTGGGGTGTATAATTTGACTCGGTAACTCGGTAACTCGGTAAGTTTGTGACTTAAGTCACCTCAGTGCTTTCGTCAGTCTTTCGTCCACCACTCGCATACACGACCTGCGTCAGCCAGATGTTAGATCTACCAATTGATCTTCATCGGCCGGTCTATTCTTGGACAGGCTACTTGGGTTTCCCTTTATAATCGGTGCACAATGATTGCTTTCGCCAATATCAGCCAATCCAAGACTTTGGAATTGTTCTAAAGAAATCGGTTTGGAACGCCTTGCGGCAACGGTATGTACCACAAATTTTACAATCTAACCACTGAGCCTTTTCGGCTGAGCCCCGACCACCGGTTCTGCTACAAGCACCGAAGTTACGGGCGCGCAAAGACCTACATGACTTATGCTCTGGACCGCGAGGAAGGCTTTGTCGTTGTCACCGGCTCGCCGGGAACGGGCAAGAGCACCCTGATCGAGGATCTGTTCGCGGATCTGAAAGCTAAACCGGTTGTCAAAGCCAAGCTCGTGAGCACGCAGCTCGAGGCGGACGACCTTGTGCGCATGGTCGTTTTTTCGTTTGGTGTTCAGGCCGCGGGATTGGACAAGGCCACCCTGATCGTCCAACTTACGGATGTGCTGGTGAAACACAGGCGCTCCGGACGCCGGGCATTGTTGGTCGTTGACGAAGCCCAGGATCTTAGCCACAGCGCGCTCGAGGAGCTGCGGCTGCTTACCAACCTGCAGAAGGACTCGGTTCCGCTGCTCCAGATCTTTCTGGTTGGCCAACAAGAATTGCGTGATTTGATTCGTGACAAAAGCATGGAGCAGCTGCACCAGCGCATCATAGCCGCCTGCCACCTCGAGCCGTTGAAGGCCGAGGAGACACGGGCTTATGTGGAACACCGCCTGATTTATGTGGGCTGGAACGGTGATCCGTGCATAAGCGATGCGGCGTTCCATATGATCCATGAATTCAGCGCAGGTGTGCCGCGGCGAATCAACCTCGTGTGCAGCAGGTTATTTCTGCACGGCTGTGTGGAGGAGAGGCATAAACTGCTTGTCGCTGATGTGCAGGAAGTACTGCAGGAGCTTGTCGACGAAAACCTGGATCCATTGGACGATATCCCGAGAGAAATTAATGACCTGGTGGCCGATATTCCAGCCGGCTTACGCGACGAGTGCACGCCATCGAAGCGGGTCGCGAACGCCGCGAAGAAGCCACAGCCCGAGGCATTACCGCAACCGAAGATAGTGCCGGCAGGCAACGTACGCGCTCTACGCACAGCCCCGGCGCGATCGGACAATGCGCCGGTAGCAAACGTGAACTTGCCCGGAAACAACGCGAGAGCGGAAAATTCACCGGCGACAAAAGTCGTGCCCCGCGACGACGTACTCGGTAAGGTCAGCACCCAGCAGGGTGATCTGGGCAAGCCCGGCAAAAAAGGGGGCGCGGACATCGCGCCGGTGAAAAAAACCGTGGCGGGCGACAGAACAAAAAAGCGGCAGAATACGCCAGTAGAGCGGGCCGGGGCCGGACAACGGAATTCGCCGCCATCGTTTAAACAAGCAAACGCATTGGATGATCCCAGTCAACTCACGAGGAGGCCAAAACCCAGGCGCAGGTGGATATATTGGACAGCCATTTTCATTTTTATCGCCGCACTGATCGCCTTCGTTGTCTACGGTTTGAATATTTACTACGGCTGGAATATTGACCCCTTCGCGAGTATTCGTACAAACCTGGAAGCCGGGTTCACACAAGACGCAGAAATCCACGACGCGTCGCCGTCGTTTACAGAAAATCAGGTCAATCCACCTGCTGACGCGGACAACGGGAACGAGGTGATTGCTCCACAAGAAGACCCGCGAAAGGACGAACAAGCGGAGGTCCAGCGAATAGAAGGTGCGAAAAACCTGCCGGCATCGCGGCCGCGCACAGAAAACTCAGACCGCTCGAGGTATACGGACGGTGCAATAATCTTTGACGCAGCGCCACCCAAATCATATGACGAACGCGAGCAAACGGAGATTGTGGCTCATGCCCAGCCACAGCGACTGGACGCCGTCGAATCCAACCCTGCCGATCCGGTGCAGATAGAGCCTGACATCGCAGCGGAGATCGGTGCCGTGGAACCCGGGCCGGATCCGGCCGTCAAGCTTCCCTCTTCAGCGGCGATAAAGGACACGGTAGAGCAAATGACCAGCCGAGGTTCGCCGGAGCGCACTGTGGTATCAGAGGAAACCAGTGATCACGGTGCCCTGGTCGCCGCGGATTCAAACCACCCGTATCAGAACAGCGGATTCGTCGCAGGAAATATGAGAAGCGATGAATTTCGGCCGACTGGGGTCGTGGCGCCGGCACAAGCGGCATCGACGCCAACCGCCGGCACCGACCCGGTTTGGGACCCTATCGGTTCGCTTGAGCAAGCGCTTCGACAGCTCCCATTTCATATCAAGCGCCTGGATGACGGCACGCTGGAAGTGGATATGGGTGACACCGTATCGTTCGATTTTGGCAGCGCCGAGCTCGATCCTTCCTCAGTGGGTACGTTGGATAAACTCGCCGCCGCCCTTAAGCCCCACACCGACATTTCGTTGCGTGTCGTCGGCCACACCGACAGCACAGGTCCCGAGTCGTTTAACCTTGTGTTATCGAAACGGCGCGCCGTAGCCGTTGGGAACTACCTGATAATAAAGCGCGGTGGTGCGGATAACTGGGTGCAGGCTGAAGGCCGCGGGGAAAGTGAACCGGTAGCACCGGGTAATCGCGCGCGCAATCGGCGCATCGTGCTTTACATTGCACCGGTCCACCAGGGTTAAATGATATCGTTACTCAGGGTCACTGCTAATGGTCCCGCTAACATTCATTGTATTTAGCTGCGAGTCTTATTGATAAAAGTCAAAAAGGCGTATAAGAGGTCATGAGACATGAAAATCAAATTAGGCTCCGTCATTCCGGACAGCGTTTTATGCTGATCCGGAATCCAGGGTTTGCAATGGCTGGCTGGATACCGGGTCAAGCCCGGTATGACGACTTTTAGTTAGCGGGACAGCAGTGACTCAGGGTATGGAATTGACGTGCTGCGAGCGCGGTGAGTTTATCCGGGAGTCATTGCGGCCATGAGTGAATTGGGCGTTTCTGCTTACGCGGCTGCCGCCGCCGCTTTTCTTTTTCTGACCGTGTTGACGGTTCAGCGACGGTCGTCGGAAACTTTGCTCATCTTCGCCGGTGCGAGCTCAACCGTTTGGGCTGCGGCCCAAGCCTACCACCTGTCAGCGCTCGGTTCGGTGCCGTATTTGGCCCTTGAGGCGCTGGAACTGCTGCGCGCCGCAGCTTGGTTCGTGTTCCTGCTCGGCTTGCTGAGTAGCCCCACTACGGGTGAACGCAACGGGACGACCTTGGTCCGGACCATGAAAATTGTGGCCTTTGGTTTGCCGATAACCCTGCTGGCCACGTTCCTGGTTTTCGCGAGCGTACCCGATGCCCCGGGAAGCCGGTACGTTTCTGACATACTGAGGGTGGGGCATCTGTTGCTCGCGGTTTTTGGCCTGGTTATGGTCGAACAACTTATTCGCAATGCCAATACCGAGGAGCGATGGGGCATCAAGTTCCTCTGCTTTGGCGTAGGTGGGCTATTCGCCTTCGACTTCTATCTGTATGCGGACGCATTGCTCCTCAAGCAGTTAGACCCGGATTTATGGATCGCACGGGGCATCGTAAACGCACTGGTGGTGCCGCTGGTTGTGATCTCGGCGATGCGGGATTCCCTCTGGAGCGGTGGTTTGGTTGTGTCACGTCACGTGGTGTTTCACAGTGCCGCGTTGCTGGCGGCCGGGGCCTATCTCATGTTGATGGCGGCGGCCGGCTATTACATCCGGGCCTACGGTGGAGAATGGGGTGGGGTGCTGCAGGTAGCCTTTTTCTTCGGTGCCGCGCTGATAATGCTGATCTTCACCGTGTCCGGCCAGGCCCGCGCACGGCTTAAGGTGTTTGTCGCTAAGCACTTCTTTCCCAGCAAATATGACTATCGTAAGGAATGGCTGCACTTTACCGAGGTCCTTTCTGAGACTGAACAACGACAGGATGTCCACCAGCGAATTCTGACGGCGATCGCCGCGATCGTGGAATGTACCAACGGCGCGATGTGGACAAAGGCGGTCGATGGCGCCCATTTCACTCCGGCTGCGGCGTGGAATATGGATTTGCCACCCGCAGCCAGGGTGCCATTGGACCATCCTCTGGTGCAATTTCTCGAGGGCCGGCGATGGGTCATCGACCTTCGCCAGCACGCCGAAGAGCCCGAGCGTTTTAATGGACTTGAACTGCCTGCATGGTTGAACGAATTGCCGCAGCCCCGTCTGATCCTGCCCTTGCTGCACCACAATGAGTTGGAGGCATTCATCGTTTTGGGCCAACCTCGGGTGAACATGGAATTGAACTGGGAAAACTACGATCTGCTCAAAACCCAAGGCAGCCAGGCGGCGGGCTATCTCAGGCTCATCGCGATCAATGAGGTGCTGGCAGAAGCGCGGCAGTTCGAGGCGTTCAACCGCCTGTCAGCATTCGTGGTCCACGATCTGAAAAACGTGGTGGCGCAGTTGTCTCTGGTAGTGACCAACGCCCGAAAACACATGACCGACCCGGATTTTATGGTGGACACCGTTCACACTGTCGAAAACTCGGTGAATAAGATGAACCGGATGCTAAGACAACTAAGAACGGATCGCACCCAGCCGACAGCTGAGGGGGAAGTGATAGATTTGGCAAGCGTTGTGAACGAGGTCGTTGCGCAACGGTCATCAGTGCACCCGGTACCCAGCTTAGGCGGCACGAATAACCCGGTGGCCGTCCTCGTGGACCCTGACCGCCTGGCTGCGGTGATCGGCCACATCGTGCAAAACGCCCAGGAGGCGACCCCACATGACGGCAG
>CAXMTM010000197.1:0-3120 GCA_964196385.1 Arenicellales bacterium | reverse complement strand
CCGGTGCCGAGATAATAATGGCACTTGTCGGTGCACGCGCCACACTTGACACAGGAATCGAGGAACACCTGTACGGAGCGGTATTTGCCCAGCATCTCGTCCATCTTTGCGATGGTTTTTTCCTTCCAGTCGTCGACCAGTTCCCCGGGAAATCCCAGGGGTTCCTGGAAAACCGGTTTGGCGACAAAGGGTTTGCTGTGCGCCATGGAGTCCACGGCTATAGGCGGGATTACAGTGAATTCCCCAATCTGGGGTATATCGAATTCAGGCTTCTTCATGGCGGCCATGATCAGCCCCGGGATGCCCGGTCGACGGGTGCCGCCTGCTCAGTCCAGGCTGCCACGTGCCGCCGCTCGCGGGGATTGTCGATCATGTTTAGTGTGGGGCTGAAAAATATTCCCGGCACGTGCAATAACTTGCTGATCGGAAAGATGAACATGAGGACGATGACCAGCAACAGATGGAGTAGCAGCAACGGGTCGGCGGGCAACGGCGACCAATGAAAAGTCATCATGCCCAGCGCAAACGACTTCAGCGCCACAATATCAGTGTGCCAGACGTACTTCATCGATAACCCGCTGCCGGCGATGGCGATCAGCAGCAACAGCATCAGGTAGTCCGACGGTGCGGAGATGTAACGTAACCTGTCCACCGCGAGACGCCGTAGGAGCAGCCCGACCAATCCCAGCAACATGGCCCAACCTGCGTAAACACCCAGCCATTGCATCATCGCCACCCAGGCCCACACCGGGTCAGTGAAATAACGCAGGTGCCTGAGCAGCACGACCAGCATGCCAAAATGGAACAGCCAGCCAAACAACCAACTCCACTTGCTGCCTTTGAACAGGCTCTCGAAAAATACAACTTCCCTGAACAGCCTGGCAATCACCCCGGCTTGCGTCGTCGGGGCCGGGGTTGTCGGTATGACCAGCGGCGCGGGTGTTCTCTTGTAGATCAGGATGCGCCTGACCAGTCCGACCACCAGGACTACAAAAGCCGCATAAAACAAAACAGAAAATACCGCGGACAGGATCATAACCGTTAGTGTCTCCGGGAGCCCCTGGGACTTAGGGATTCGTAGGCTCCTTCTAAGAAGTCCGACGGACTCCTGGCGGGCACCGGGACTATTTTGGGATTAAACGCAGCCCGTAGGTTTCGGCAACCCGGCATATTTGCAGGCCTGCTTGGCCGGACCGTACGGGAACAGTTCATAAAGATATTTGCTGTTGCCCTTGTCTTTGCCCAGTTTCTTGCCGATGGCCTTGGTCAATACCCGGACCGCGGGCGCGATTTGATATTCCTCATAGTATTCACGCAGAAAATTAATCACCTCCCAGTGATTATTCGACAGATCGCAATCATCCTCCCTGGCCATATAGCCGGCGATTTCCACGTTCCATTCAGACAGATCGGCAAGATAGCCCTCTTCATCGGTTTCGTATGTTTTTCCATTTACTTCAAGTGACATGTTCGAACTCCTAAATAAAATTATTTACTCAACACCAAAATGGATTACAGCCACGACTGCACCTTGTCGTTTTCAGCGGCCAGTTTCACAAAACCTTCGTAATCGACGACTTCAATGCCTTCCAGCAGACTGGTTTCATCGATCCCCCTGCTGGCCAGGTCCGGCCCCAGAGCGTATACGCCGTGGTCCTGTATAGCGGTAGTGACCACGCCGGAGATGCTGGTCCCCGCGGTTGCCGCATACACCGCATCCTCGATCAGGAGTATATTGCTGCCGGGTTTCGACAGGCGCAAGCAGGTCTGCAGGCTGTTTTTTTCGAATGGGGATTTATTGACTGTGTGCAACATGGGCCTACCAGTTGTAATAGTTGTCAGAAATTAAGGATAACGTCCTGATCGGCGATGATATCGGCCAGTTCGGTGCCGCTTACTATCCGGATGGAGGGCTTCTCCGCCCAATCGTCGTCTTCGTCTTCGTAGGTCAACTCCATGAGGTCTTGCTCACTCAATCCGCGTGATTGCAGTGATTCGCGTTCGACATAGAGCCTTGTCACATCGTAATCTCCCAGCGCCCGGTAGGCCGGCGAAAAATTCTTGATGCCGGTGGCGGAACTATCCTGGTTCTTCTTGAGCTGGTACACGCCGTCATCGATGAAGGCCATGCTTACATCCTGTTCGAATGCCGCACCGACCAGGGCCACTTCCAGACCTTCAACGGAGTAGATCGTGCCGTAGGGCGCGCGCCGGTTGATATACATAAATCGTTTGATAATCGGGTCGCTCATGGTTGTACTCCTCAATCGCCAAACATCAACAACCGGTCGGCCTGGATGCCGGCTTCGATCAATTGTCCGAGCCCCGAAATCCTGAACCCGGGTGCGATATTATCGCTGTCCTTACCATGCCGTTTGGCTTCGTCCTCATCCATGATCCCACGTCGCTGAGCTGCCGCTATACACACCACCAGATCAAGATCGTGCTCCCTGGCCAGTTCACTCCAGCGGTTGACGATATTACGATCGTCCTGTGGCGGTACGGTAAAGCGGGTCCCGTTGTTGACCCCGTCGTGGTAGAAAAACACACGGAATATCTCGTGCCCCTGCTGCAGTGCAGCTTTGGCAAAATGCCACGCCGTATCGGAACTCTGGTGTGTATACGGGCCTTCGTTGACCATCAGGGAAAATTTCATCGGCGCACGCTCTAAAATCGGATGTGGGTCGATGCGTTCAGGCTTTTGCGCGACCCTCTCCAGTTGTCGATATGGAATCGGGTAAAGGGCAATCCGGTCAACTCGAAAAATCGCGGCCAGCCGATACGGTCGATCCAGTCATTGACGCGCTCCCAGTCCTTTGCATCGTCCTTGTACACCTTGAGTATGCGCTTTACGATCAGCGTCACTTCAGGCCAGCGTGGCGGATTGTTGGGAATACCCGCCGCAACGAGCTTCTGGAAACTGGGTTTGGATCTGGCGTTGGAATGATTACCGCCAACCCAGATGGCCAGCTTCGAATGCTCCGGATCGTTGATCTGCATCGGCGGGCATGGCGGATAACAGGCGCCGCAACAGATACACTTCACTTCGTCGACTTCCAGTGACGGCTTGCCGTTGACCATGGCCGGGCGGATCGCCGCTACCGGGCATCGCGCCACCAC
>CAXMTM010000196.1:0-5499 GCA_964196385.1 Arenicellales bacterium | reverse complement strand
CGGCTCAGGGTGCGCACACCTGACCCGATCCAGCGGGCCGTGCGCTCCAGCCCCGATCGACTGCTGTAACGTGCATATTCCTGTTCGCTGACCAGTTCCGGCGCAACGGAAATTTTGAGCTTGATCAGTGCCTCTTCGTCCGCTCGCGCAAAATGCGTGAACAGCCAGTTCGCCACTATGTTCCAGGGCCTGCCCCGGGATAGCGACGCGACGAAATCTACGATGAATGGTTCGCCACCCTCGCTGATCAGCGTATTGAAGGGACTGCGCAGGTCGCAATGGGCGATGCCCCGGGCGTGCATTTCGGCCAGCAGCCCGTCCATGCGCTTGAAAAACACCAGCCAATCCGTACCCTCAACGCCATTCGCCAGCGAAGTGGCGTGAATATGCTCGATCAATAATGATCTGGAATCGGGACGGCCAAGCAGGGCGGGAATACCCCGGGTTCCGTGCAGTCTTTGCAGTGCCCTGGACTCCCGGCCCGCCAGGAAGGGCCCCAACACGCGGGCAAACCACGGATCGCACGCACCGTGATCTTTCAGCACGGCCAGCTTGTCGTCGACGCCGATCAACAGTACATCGGGCCGGGACCCACCCCCCTGCCGATAGACCTCACGCACCGCTTGACGAAGTTCGAGCAGTGACAGATCAGACAACATGTCTACGACCATCGATTCGAGTGTGCCTTGTGGTAATATCCCGCGCGTTGCGTGGTTTAATGGAACGTGCCATGACTGAGACTTCCTCCGCTACAATTTTAACTGAACTCAACGCTCTTTCCCCGCTTGACGGCCGGTACGCCGGCAAAACAGCGTCTTTGCGACCGATCTTTAGTGAATTCGGCCTGATTCGAAACCGGGTCCGGGTGGAAGTGGGGTGGCTCATCGCCTTGTCGCGGCACCCATCGATCCCGGAGGTTCCTGCGTTCTCCCCCGAACACGTCGATAAACTAAACCGGATCTGGCAACAATTCGACGAAACCGATGCGCAATCGGTAAAGGACATCGAAAAAATCACCAATCACGATGTCAAGGCGGTGGAATATTTCCTGAAGGACAAGACCCGCTCTGAACCCTGCATTCATGCCGTAAATGAGTTCTATCACTTTGCGTGCACCTCGGAAGACATCAACAATCTGTCCCACGGCCTTATGCTCATGCAAGCCAGGGACGAGGTGCTCGTGCCCCATATCAAATCAATAGTCGCGGCCATCGATGCCATGGCCGGTGAATACGCGAATATCCCCATGCTGGCCCGCACGCACGGACAGCCGGCCACGCCCACCACCATTGGCAAAGAAATGCGCAACGTGCAGTATCGGATGAACCGCCAGTGTGAGCAAATCGAGTCCGTAAAGCTGATGGGCAAGGCCAATGGCGCCTCGGGGAACTTCAACGCCCACATCGCCGCCTACCCTGACATCGACTGGATGGATTTTTCCAGGCAATTCGTGACGGCACTCGGCCTGGAGTGGAATCCATACACCACCCAGATAGAACCGCACGATTACATCGCCGAGTTGTTTCACGCCATCATGCGCTTCAATACTATACTGATCGACTTCAACCGGGATATATGGGGTTACATTTCGCTGGGTTATTTCAATCAAAAACCCGTCCACGGCGAAGTGGGGTCGTCGACTATGCCGCACAAGGTCAACCCGATCGATTTCGAAAATTCTGAAGGCAACCTGGGTCTGGCCAATGCACTGATGGAGCACATGGCGAACAAACTGCCCATAAGCCGCTGGCAACGGGATCTTACCGATTCGACGGTACTGCGCAATACGGGGGCTGCACTCGGTTACTGCCTGATTGCCTACACTTCCGCAATGAAAGGTATAACCAAACTGGATGTAGATGCAAAGCGGGCCGCGCAGGATCTCGACGAAAACTGGGCAGTGCTTGCAGAAGCCATCCAGACCGTGATGCGCCGATACGACGTGCCGGAACCTTATGAGAAACTGAAGGACCTGACCCGTGGGCGGGACCATGTAGACGCCCGGCGCTTGCGGGAATTCGTGGCGGCGCTCGATATCCCGGAAGACGCAAAATCGAGGCTGCTGGAGTTGTCCCCTGCCACGTATATCGGTAACGCGGCGCAGCAGGCACAATGACAGGCGAAGGTGCCGCGCGGTTGCTAACCTCCCCGCTGCAGGTCGACGAAGCTATCAGAAAAATGTTCTGCCAGGCGCAACACTTCCTGTATGTTCGCGCACCACGCCTGGACTTCCCGTTTTTTAAATCAAGGGACCTGCTGCCGTCGGTCACAGGCCTGATCAGGGGTGATCAAAGAAACCATATCTATTTTCTGATAGACGACGAGTTTCATTTCCTGAACACCAACACCCGGTTGATCGAACTCGCCCGAAAATTCAGTTCATATGTAAAAATTCACAAGCTGCCGGAAGAATATGCGGATACGGCGGAGGTATTTATCGTTGCCGACCGGGACTGTTATCTGCACATGGCATCGCAGCACCAATACCCGGCAACTGCGGGTTCCGACATGTCTGCACGGACCCGGCAGCTCGAGCACCGTTTTAAACAGTTATGGGAGAATAGCGAACGCATCCCGGAATTGTCCAGGCTGGGGTTATAGTATACTCCGTCAAGGCTGTATTGATGGATGCAGAGCTTTTACCCGTGGAAAAGATCCGCCTTTCAAAACTCATGTCCCAACGCGGTATCTGTTCCCGGCGTGAAGCGGACAAATGGATAGAGCAAAGGTTGGTCAGGGTAGACGGAATAGTTATCTCCACCCTCGGCACACGCGTCGACCCGGACAGTGCCATCAGTATTGAAAATGCCGCGCGGCAACAGCAACGAAACCTCATCACCGTACTCCTCAACAAGCCGGTCGGCCTGGTGTCGGGCCAACCCGAAGACGGGTATTCCACGGCAAGTTCACTCATCGTCAAATCCAACCACTATTCAAAAGACAAAGTAGCCCACCGACACGGCGCCAACCATCGCAATCTGGCGCCCGCGGGCCGCCTCGACATCGACTCTCAAGGCCTGCTTGTTCTTACTCAGGACGGGCGTATCGCAAAATGCCTGATCGGCCCTGAATCGAGGATCGAGAAGGAATACCTGGTGCGTGTGACGGGTCGTGTTGATGCGGTCATGTTGAATCGCCTGCGCCACGGCCTCAAACTCGACAACCGCGTGCTCAGACCCGCGCGGGTCAGTGAGATCGAGCCCAATCTGCTCAAAGTGATTCTGGTGGAAGGGCGCAAACGGCAAATACGGCGGATGTGCGAACTGGTCGGGCTCAATGTTACCGGACTCAAACGGGTTCGAATTGGTCAGGTCCGACTGGCGGGCCTGCCCAAAGGCCAATGGCGATACCTGGGCGAGGACGAGAAGTTCTAAATGAGAAAAGCAGCATAGACCGTGTATAAACTGATCAGACCGCTGCTTTTCGGACTGGATGCCGAACGCAGTCACGATGTCATACTCTGGTTATTGGCGGCGCTGTCCCGTTCCGGCCCCGCTCTGCGTTTGCTCACACGGCTCGGCACCGGCCGTGTCCCGTTTATACCTTGCGAGTTTGCGGGGCTGAGCCTGCCCAACCCGGTAGGACTGGCTGCCGGACTGGACAAAGATGCGCAGGCTTTTCCCGCCCTGGCCGCGATGGGGTTTGGCTGGGTGGAACTGGGTACGGTGACACCCAGGCTGCAACCCGGAAACCCGGGAACAAGGTTGTTCCGCGTGGAAACCGACGCCGCTCTGGTCAATCGGATGGGATTCAACAGCGCCGGACTGGGGCCGTTCACTAACAACATCCAGCGCCTTCGCCGTCACTGCAAGGCGGTGACAGGCATCAATATCGGCAAGAACGCCGATACTCCGATCACCCGGGCCGTTGACGACTACCTGACCGCGCTGGACGCGGTCTACACACTGGCCGATTACGTTGCGGTCAACATATCGTCACCCAATACAGCATCTCTGCGTGATCTGCAGAACTCGAATTATCTGCATGACCTGTTGGCCAGTCTGGTGTCGCGCCGGGACGAACTGGCCGCGCTGCACAACAAACCTGTGCCACTGTTTCTGAAAATTGCACCGGATCTGACAAGCGGTGAAATAGCGATGCTGGCGGACACGGTCAAGGCACACCGGCTCGATGCGGTTATTGCAACCAATACCACGACATCCCGGCCCCGCAGCCCGCATCCGGCATATGCAGAGAAAGGGGGCCTCAGTGGCAGGCCCCTCAAGCAATCTTCCACAGCCACCATCAGGCAGTTATATGGCCACTTGCAAGGAGAAGTGCCGATCATTGGTGTCGGCGGTATAGAAGATGCCCGGGACGTCATCGAAAAGCTCAGTGCCGGCGCCCGGATCGTGCAGATTTATACCAGCTTTATCTATCAGGGCCCGGCCGTGATCCGCAGCATACTGCTCGGGCTTGAACAACAGATGCAATCAATGCACATTAGCGACTGGAGAACTTTCCTGGAACATGTCCGTACCTGAAATTCAATGAAGAACTTCTCGAACTTGAGCCGGATCGAGCAGCATGCGTTTCCCGGCGCTCGAGTCAACTACCGGGAGCCGCCCCAGATCCCTCAATCCGACGTCATCTGGATGACTGCCAAAGACAACGACGGAGACTGGATCAACGGCATATTCGCACCGGGAGATCCCGGCAACGATACCTGTGTCATCCATTTTTACGGAAACGATGAAAATATTCGCCTGGCGCAGTACATGATCGACAAGCTCAGGTCCCACGGCACCTCTGTGCTTATGTTCGACTACCGGGGTTATGGTGCAAGTCGCGGACGACCCAGGGAAGCCGCATTTTACAGCGATGCCGAACTTATCTTCGACTGGTTGCGGGAGGCACACCCGGAACTGAAGGTGGTCGTGTCCGGATGGGCCATCGGCAGCGCAGTGGCGACTTATCTGGCCCAGCATCGCGAGGTCCAGGGCTTAATGCTGTTTTCACCCCCGACCAACATGGTCGAATGTGTGAGTCACATCATTCCCAAGGACCATATCTTCATCGAGGAGGCGATGCCTTTTCAATTCGATACCCAGGAGAGGATCAGAAAGGTCAAATGCCCAATCTTGATGGTCCACGGCAAGGGTGACCGCCAGGTGCCCTTCAAAATGAGTGAACAATTGGAGGTTGCGATACGCAGTTCCCTGACCCGGCTGGATCTGCCTACCGCCGGGCACCACGATCTGTTTGCTATTGGCGGTACAAAATTGTGGGACAAAGTGTATGCGTTCCTGGATTCCTCCGCAAAGCCGAAACAGCAGAAAGTGGCGGTCCGCTAAGGGTGAGCAAGCTATTTGACCTGTCCGGCCGGTGTGCGATCATTACCGGCGCATCGAGCGGTCTGGGCCGGCGCTTTGCGGAACTTCTGGCCATTACAGGCGTACAGGTCGTCGCCGGTGCCAGAAGAACACAACACCTGGCGAAACTGATCGATGATCTGGGCGACCATGGTCACCGCGTCACGGCTATCGATCTGGATGTTAC
>CAXMTM010000195.1:0-3650 GCA_964196385.1 Arenicellales bacterium | reverse complement strand
GCCTTTCTTGTGGCCTCCTCAATCATTCCTGGCTTGGCCTCGTTTAGCCTTGTAAAAAGATATTCGGTTGTTGATTGATAATTTCCTCCAGAAAAAACGATTCCTTGTTTTCCTAGCACAGACAATGTACCCATTACGCTTCTAACGGATTTAATGTTTTTTGAGTAAACCGTTACTGTTTGCATCGCAGTATATCGAAATTCTGCTTTCGCCTGATTTCCATATTGTTGTGCGGATTTGTCTGTTATTGAAGGAATTGAAAATGTGATCTCCTCTTGGCTGATACCATTCTCCTCTAGAAATACCCGTATTTTTTCCGTACTGCGTTCAATTGAGTCATATAATTCCCCAAGATTATTGCTAGCCTCAGTAAATTGAATCGGCCATATTACGATATCTGCTTCGTATTCTCTCTCAGACAACCCTTTGACTGTAACAGTACGTTCGTATTCTTTGAACTTTATTGCAGCATTACCTAACAGGTATCCGAGTGTGGCCAAGCCAAGGAAAATAAACACACCTAGTACCAACGCACTTACTTTGCTGTTTTCTGTCACTCAATTCTCCTTATGGGTATAACAGTTGAATAAACGAGACCTCACGTCTCGTTATTCATTTACAGGTTTGACGTAAATTTATGTGGCAAAATATCCTGAAATTAGCGAGATGGCAAACGCACTCCCCTATTTCCGGCTCACATAAACGGGATCCGCGATAAATGCAAATTAATACGTCTTTCGAGCGGCTACTGGCTAGCCAACGTCCGATTTGGAGCGGCATCACTCAATGTCTTAAAAGGGTGGCGATTTAACCGATCGACGCAACACATGCATTAAATCGTTCAGCTGGTACGCGTAATCGCTGTGGTGATGATTACTGTACTTCTCAGTTCGGCCCAGGCTGTGTAAAAACGCATGACTCGTTATAATCACGCCATTGCAACGGCGTGAGGTAGCAATGAAGCGTTTCATTGAAGGGGATTATTGCCCCTGCTATGTATCCTTCATGCCCGCTGACGCAATTAACGCTGAGGATGCGAACACCATCCATGGCGCATGGCGCCCTCAGCATCTCTCTGCAAAATCTTGCGATTACCTGTTTCATGGCAATTCCGTCAGGTAGATCCCGGCCATGCCGTCTTCCTCGGAGCCTCCTTCGATGCCCATTTTTGCGCTGACCGCCAGCCAGTCGCCACGCAGACCCTCGAGTTCGAGACCGAGCTCTGTAATAGTCGAGTCCGCTGGCGCTTCAGGATCAAGTGTCTGCCCGTCCATGGTAGTGTCGAGCACGGTTACTATCGGCGGCTGCCCCTGCCCCGGCCATCTCCCCAGGTAGATGCCGTCCACCGAATCCACATAGAGCCCGCCATCCAGTTCACCCGTCCTGGCCTTGAAGGCGGCCTTGAAGGTCGCGCCCCTGCCCGAAACGGCGACGAATGCCGAGGAGCGCCAGCGCGCCGGCTCACCGTCGTCCTCGGCGCCTTCCTCTGAGTGTCCGCCACCCGTGCACGGGGTCTTGCCGGAGTAGTTCCAGAACAGGAACTCATCGAATGGCGCACCGGTCTTGGCTACTGTCCGCGTCCTGCGTGTATTGATGTCGTGGACAAAGAAGCCCTGATTGACCGGCACTTCTTTATCCTGATAGCAACTGATCCCGAAGTTCGGGTCATTTTCGTCGTCGCAGACACTGTTCGGGTCTCCCAGCGTCTCACCCGTGTCTGCGCAGACCAGCGCCTGGTTACAATAGGCAATGCGGTCTTTGTTGCCTTCCTCGGCGCAGTAGAGACGCACGGTCCTGGTCTCTTCACCCCAGGAACCCCAGAAGCCCACATGACGGCCGTCGAACGCACCCCCCTCACCGAGACCAATGAAGGTATCGTTGACGGACTCGCCGGGGACCCGTCCCCCAATACTGACAAGCGTGGTGAGCGGTGGCTGGGATTGCAGTGGCGTCGCCAGGTAGATGCCACCCAGGGTCGGGTTATCCTCATCGTCGAAGCCGGCGAACACGACCCTCTGGCCGGCGGCGCTGGGCGGGGCGGTGGAACCGAACACCGTGTCGGTGCCCGGAATCACGGTGTCTGTATTGTTGGCGACCAGCACCACGGGCGAGGTGCTGCCGGCGGGTTCATCCTCCAGGTCCCGGTAGTACACCCCCGTCTTGCTGATGTCTCCCACCGTGTAGTTGCCCTTGAACACGATGGTGTCACCTTTCGTCACCGAGGGTGCCCCCGGGAACACCTCGAAACGAATGCCGGAGAATTCGGGGACCTCGAAGAAGGAGAACGCCGGGACATCGCCCAGTTTGGCGGCGCCGGTGATCAGTGGGCCGAAGGGATTAGTGTAGATCCCCGTGGTTCCGGCCCGAGTCTCAGTCCCATCGTCCAGGAAATATCTCCACACCGGCTGGTGATTGCCGCGGGTGGCAATGGTGTCCGAGTCCATGTCGATGCGCGGAAAGGACGGAGTTTCGACGAAGGTGGTGTCCAGGTTGTTGGGATACGGCACCGGGACGGTGCGGTCGAGGATGCTGATGATTTCACTATCGTCGACAGCCATATTGCGGGTATAGATACCGTGAGTCGGTTGCCCCAGCGGCGGCCCACCCCGGCTGCGCGCACGGATGACCACCAGCCCGTCCACATTCACCGAGGGCTGGTTGTAGCTGTTGAAGTTTCTCACCTCATTCGGCGGCATCAGGTCATTGTTGTTCACTACCGTAACCCAGTCGAACGTAGGCTTGGGCTTGGGCGCGGCGGTGGCAGTTGCCACGATCGCAGCAACCCCCAGCATTACAAATAGTGCCCGCAGATGTTGGTGTTTTGTTTTCATGCTTTTGCTACTCCAGCTACGCGCGATCGCGCATGATTAAACTGCAAAGAACAAGAGGGCGGTCGCCCGCTCCCCCTCAGCTTTAAGGTTTTCGCAATCCCCGGGCCGTTGCGGCCCGGGGCTGTTGCGTTGCTATTGCCGATAACGTTGGCCGCGGTTAATTCGGGTTGCCTCCCTGACCGCCGTTACCGCCGTTACCGCCACCGCCACCACTGCCGGTCACCTTGACGTTGCTAACCGCGGCGGCGGTGTTGTTACCGAGTAACACGTCTCCAGGTGCAGCGGCAACCGCCGTCCAGTTGACGGTGGTCTGTGTGCCAATCTCGACGCTGATAAGCGCTGTGAAGGTCTCGCTCGTTTCCGCCGCGATAACGATGGGTTCAAACACAAACGGACTCGGGATGAACCCAGCATCGGGGTCATCGCCGTCGAGATTCGCCAGGACGGTGCCCCCAGCATCGGGTATAGCAGTCACCGTGAGGGTGACCGTGGCATCATCCGGACCCGCATTAGCGACGGTTACGATGAACTCCCTGTCGCTTGAGCCGTCCACGATATTTTTGGGCACCTGCAAGCCGGACACATCGCTGATCGAGACGTCAAAGGCGATGTCACCCGAGGCCAGGCAGGGTACCGCGGTCGCGTAGACATCCGCGTCCGGCATCGGCCAGTCGTGCATGAAGTTGATGACCGCACGGGCGTCGTCGGCCGCCTGGGCGTAGCCGCCGATGTTGCCTTCCGTGAAGCCATCATCATCATCGAACACGGCCTCGAGGATGGGGCCCTGATGGATATAGAAGAGATCCGGGTCTTCTGACC
>CAXMTM010000194.1:0-5856 GCA_964196385.1 Arenicellales bacterium | reverse complement strand
TAGTGCACGCCGTCCTCGAATTTTTGGGCCTGGGTGAAAGGGGCGTAGGCCAGAATCAGCATAGTGGCCACCAGAAAAGTTGACCAGCCCCCGGCGATCAGGCGGATAACCGAAAATATTTTCATTTTGTCTCCTGCGAATTTATTTGGATTTGTTAGCCAAGAATGCCAGATCATAATCTTACACTCAAAGCTTCAATAAGTTTTTGGTGAATATTATCGAAACTTCCATTACTCATAACAACCACATGATCTCCAATTGCCACAGAGTCGGCCAGACATTGGATTATTTCGGGGACTGAGCCCAGTATTGATATTTTCTGGTTGGCCAGAGATGCCATGTCCCACTGCGCACCCCGCGGTTCGAGTATGATGGTTCGATCTGCCCACCTCAGAGAGTCTCCCAGGGTGCTGCTGTGCTTGCCCAGCAGCATGGTGTTGGACCTGAGTTCCAGCACGCAGATGACCCTGCGCTCCCCAACCCGTTGCCGCAGTGCCCTCAGAGTCTGTTCAATGGCCGTGGGGTGATGGGCAAAGTCGTCATAAATGCTCACCCCGCCCACGGTGGCGAGGAGTTGAAGGCGTCTTTTCACCGACTTGAACCCGGCGACTCCCCGGCAAGCCTGATCGAGGGGGACACCGGCGTGGTGCACCGCCGCTACGGCGGCCAGGGTATTACTCATGTTAAACGAGCCAATCAGTGGTGATTGGACGCCGACCCGGGTTTCGCCGCCCGGGGTTTCATCGCCCCGGGTGTCATCGGATTTGCAGATATCGAACCGGGAAAAATCCTTTGACGTCCCCCGCGCAGTCCAGTCAGCGCTTTGTGTAACCGAAAAACCCTGCTGCTCCGACCAGCAACCCTGATCCATTACTTGCGCGAGGTTGTGGTCGTCCCGGTTTACCACTACCAGGCCCTGGCCCGGCACAATGCGAACCAGGTGATGAAATTGCTTTTTGATTTCACCGAGGTTGTCGAATATATCCGCGTGATCGTATTCCAGATTGTTCAGGACCAGGGTCTTCGGATGGTAGTGGACGAATTTTGAGCGTTTGTCGAAGAAGGCGGCATCGTATTCATCCGCCTCGATAACAAAGAACGGGCCGCTTCCTAATCGTGCCGAAACCCCGAAATTCTCCGGGACACCGCCAATCAGAAACCCCGGTTCTAGTCCCGCGTGTTCGAGCAACCAGCACACCAGGCTGGATGTCGTTGTCTTGCCGTGGGTGCCTGCGATTGCCAGCACCCACCGATCCCTCAGAATTTCCTCATAAATCCATTGCGGCCCGGATACGAAGCGCGTGCCACTATTCAAAACCGCTTCTACAGACGGGTTGCCCCGCGACAACGCGTTGCCGATGATGATGAGGTCAGGCTTCCAGTTTGCAATGTGAGCAGGGTCGTAGCCCTGGTGAAGATCGGTCCCCAGACTCTGCAACTGGGTACTCATTGGGGGGTATATATTAGCATCGGCGCCGCCGACCTGATGACCGCGTTCAGTGGCCAATCGGGCAACTCCGGCCATGAAGGTGCCACAAATCCCCAATATGTAGATTCGCATTAAAGATTAACGTCGATCACCGTGAGCAGCAGCATCGAGGTGATGACCTGGCTGATAAAGGCGAACATCAACCCTATCCAGAATCTGGAATCCAGCGTGTTCATGAAAATATATGCATATACGATCCATGTCCACAGCGACAGGCCAAACACCAGCAATCCGGCCATGCCGGCGCCTGAGGACTCTTGACTTGTGGCCAGCAACCCCATAACAAGCCATACGAGAAGACGAATAATCGTACTCACACCAAACATCGCCGTCATGGCCTGCACGAAGCGACCGCTGGCCCCTCGAATTTTAAGGATAACCCACACCGTCGCGGCGAAAAATCCGTTTTCCGCCAGGGACATCAAGGTACTGGAGTTTTGCGTACCAAGGATACGCGCAAGCTCGGGTCTGGCCGGTTCGAGGGCGAGAATGTACGACACGACGGAGGTGACCGCGGTAATCGCCAGCAGTTGGTAGGAGAAGGGTATGTCCTGCGGTTTCGCCCGCAGCAAACTGATGTCAAATAAAATCTTGAAAACTTTCATGGTAGTTCAGCATTTATTCAGGGTTGCCGAGTATCGTTGGTTAAAGCAGATATCCGTTCTACTCTAACTTTATTGACATGAAACTATTGCTCGTATTTGGGTTAAGGCATGCCGGATCATAGCAATGTGTGTAACCGTACACTACAGCTTTGGGGGTGCCGGATGCTGATACAATAGCATCATGGGCCACCACCTTATCGATTCCCGGGAAAATCTAGAGGCATTCTGGCATGAAATGGCTTCTGCCGAGGTGATGGCTTTTGATACGGAATTCTTACGCGTCAGTACATACTATCCGAAGTTTTGCTTGTTGCAGGTATCCGCCAACGATTCCGTATACTGCATCGATCCCCTTGCCCTGGACCTGGACACGGATTCTCTTCGGACGGTTTTGCGGTCGCAGCACCAGACCAGAATTTTTCATGCAGCCAGGCAGGATATAGAAGTTTTGTACGGCTGCTGCAACGCAGTTCCCAGTACTGTCTTCGACACCCAGATCGCCGCGGCCATGGTGGGTCTGGGAGATCAGATCGGTTACGCAAATCTGGTCGAGGTGGTGACCGGCAAAGGCCTGCCCAAGGCCCATACCCGTACCGATTGGTGCCAGCGTCCGTTGAGCCGGGAACAGATCGAATATGCCAAAGACGATGTCAGGTATCTCGAGGAAATCCACGACTTTCTCACTGTTGAATTGGATAAACGCGGCCGTTTGCAGTGGCTGTTGGAGGAATGCAGGGCGCTAACCGATGTCCGCCTGTACGAGGCCGACCCGAACGTGGCTTACCAAAGAATCGGCCACGGCCAGGCACTGGAACCTGAGGCACAGGGAGTATTGAAACAACTGGCGATCTGGCGTGAACGAGCCGCCCAGCAGTTGGATTTGCCCAGAAACTGGGTAGTCAAGGACAGGGTGTTGGAGTCGATTTCACAGATACGACCGGAAAATCCGGCACAGCTTGCCGTGGTGGAAGGTGTGTCACGAAAATTCGTCCAACGTTTCGGAGGCGAAGTACTCCGCCTGATACAGGAAGTGGCGCACCAGGACGAGCACCCGGTCGTGTGGCAGGAGGAACAGCCGCTAAATGCAGAGCAACGTGCCCTGACGAAGCAGATCATGGGTTGTTTGAGGCGCGTTGCGGAAGAATCGGGTATATCCCAGGGCCTGCTGGGCACACGCCATGACGTGGCTGGGTTGGTACGGGGGCACAGGGATATTAGTCTTCTGAGCGGTTGGCGCGCACGCTTGCTGGGCAGCGAGTTGGACGCGTTGCTGGCCTGGGAGCCTGTCCGAGAATAGAGAGCCTACTGCGAGGAAGCCCTTTTGGCCCATTTTCCCGCGCATTCTCGTCAAATATGAATAACTATTCTCCTCAAATGATCGAAAAACTGGACTCAAAATGGCTTCCCCTCGCTACGACTTCTATTCTCGGACAGGCTCCTAGCCAGGCTTGCGGGACTGATATGCGATGACTCTTGCGCTGGTCACCGGGGGAACCGGTTTCATTGGCAGCCACCTGGTGGAGGCCTTGTTGTCGAAGGGGGTTGAGGTGAGGTGCCTGGTCAGGTCCCGGCAGCAGTTGCGCTGGCTGCGGGATAAGGATGTCGAACTCGTTGAGGGCGATTGTGCGGATCAGGGTTCGCTCCGCCCGGCGGTTGATAACGTGGATTACATCTACCACGCTGCCGGGGTCCTTTGGGCCGCCAGCGAAAAGGAGTATTACCGGAATAACGTAACAGGGACCCGTAACCTGATCGAAGTCTGCGCTCGCTCCTGTCCTGGATTGCAAAGATTCGTGCTCGTATCCAGCCAGGCGGCGGCGGGACCCGGTGCTGATGCCAGGCCCAGGACCGAGAATGATCCTCCGGCCCCGATTACGCCTTACGGAGAGAGTAAACTTGCGGCTGAACAGATCGTCATTGGGTACAAAAATCGACTATCTACGGTAATTGTACGGCCTTGCGCCGTCTACGGGCCCCGCGATAGAGGATTTTTGGCTTATTTCCGGATAGTTCGCCGCGGATTCCTGTTAGAATTCGGTCGCGGCGAGGACCGAATCGTGAGTTTGTGCCACGTTGGCGACATTGTGAGCGGAATAATTGGTTCTGCGCGTAGCCAAGTAGCCTCAGGATCGGTATATTTCCTTGCAGACTCAGAGCCCTACTCATGGCATGAGGTTGAAATTATAATACAGAGGGCTATGGGCATCAGTGCAAAACACCTCAGAATTCCAGCCTGGTTGATGATTGGATTGGGAACATTGGGTCAGGGGTATGGCCGCGCTACCGGTAAATTTGTTATGTTAAACAAATCGAGAGTTGCGGAGATGATGGCCCGCCAATGGGGCTGTGATATCAGCAAGGCCAGGAATGAGCTGGGTTTCGTCCCGGAGATGAAATTGAAAGACGGCTTAGGTGATGTAATTCGTTGGTACAACAAAGAACAATGGCTATGACAGACCGGTTATTAGCAAAGCAGGAATTCGTCGAAGAATCAGGAGAAGTTCGCCAGTTATCTCCCCGTCCTACTATCTTTGACAAGTGCCAGAAGTATACGCGGGCCCGGGAAGCGATGGCGGCAGGAGTTTATCCCTATTTTCACCGGATCGACTCTGCACAGGAACCCGATGTGATCTGCGACGGGCGCCCGATGATCATGATGAGTTCCAACGATTACCTCGGGCTTACCAATCACCCCAAAGTCAAGGAAGCCGCGATCGAGTCCATACGCAGGTTCGGGACGGGGTGTGCCGGTTCGAGGTTTCTCAACGGAACGCTGGCCATGCACGAGGAAATGGAGTCAAGGCTTGCAAAGTTTCTGGGCAAGGAAGCGGCGGCGGTTTTCCCCACGGGATTTCAGGCTAATCTTGGAGCTATTTCAGCATTGGTGGGGAAGAACGAGTACATCGTCATCGATCGTATGAACCACGCGAGCATATATGACGGGTGCAAGCTGTCCTACGGCCAGATAAAGAAGTATCAGCATAACGATATGGATAATCTGGAAAGGATCCTCAAGAGCATAGAGGGCCGCGGTGCTCTGGTCGTCGTTGACGGCGTATTCAGCATGGAGGGCGATGTAGTCAATTTACCGGGGGTGGTTGAATTGTGCCGGCGCTACGGTGCCGGATTGATGGTTGACGACGCCCACAGTATCGGTGTCCTTGGAGACAATGGATGCGGTACGGGGGAGCACTTCAACATGGTCGATGATATCGACCTTATCATGGTCACTTACAGCAAATCGCTGGCCACCATAGGCGGATGTATAGCCGCCAGTGAAGATATGATCCACTATCTTCGACATCATGCCCGTTCGTTGATGTTTTCCGCCAGTTTGCCGCCGGCACCGGTGGGGGCGGCGTTGATGGCCCTACAGATCATCGAGGAAGAGCCCGAGCGGCGTCAGCGACTTTGGGAAAACGCAGAATATCTGCGACAGGGCTATCAGAACCTGGGCTTCGATACCGGCGTCAGCGAGACACCAGTGGTTCCGGTTGTTGTCGGTGATGAAGAGAAGGTGTTGAAAATGTGGCGTTTGTTGTTTGATGCCGGCGTATTTGCAAGTCCGGTCATGTTTCCGGGGGTACCGCCCGGGATGGCGTTGCTTCGAACCAGCTGCATGGCGACCCACACCAGGGGCCACCTGGATCAGGTGCTGGAGACTTTCGCTAAAGTCGGACGTCAGCTTGACCTGATTTCCTGAGTGCCCTGTTCCCGGTCGACCCGACCCCAGGTTCAGATCTTCACCGGGTCCGGGCAACC
>CAXMTM010000193.1:0-11755 GCA_964196385.1 Arenicellales bacterium | reverse complement strand
TTCCAGTGGGATGACATCCCAGTCCGCGCAGCGCTTGTTAAATACCACGACATGGGGGGAAAACCAGCTGTTGTCGTCGGCGCATCCAACTGCGATCCCCACAAAGTCCGGCCTCGCCGAATTGGTTGCCATCAGGCGGCTACCGCAGGTGGCGCAAAAGTGCCGGGTATTGACGTTACCGCTGTCGGCCGTGACGTCGTAAGCGGACATGTCTCCATGAATGGATACATCCGAAGCCTTGAAGAATGCGAGGGGCATGTGGCCCGTGCCCGAGGAACGCTGGCAGTCCTTGCAATGACATGCTGCCATGCGCGCCGGCTCAGCTTTGAGTTCGTAGTTGACGGCACCGCACAGACATCGTCCGGTGGCAAATGGTGTATCGGGCATGGTAACTCTCTGTTTGGTGTTGGACGCCTCATTATGGTGGTTCAGGTCGTTGGATGTCCATCACAAAGCTTTATGTGCCCGGTGTCGGCGGCCTGTCGAACCGTCTGCGCCTGAACCACCACCCGGCACACAGCACGAATGGAAAAATGTGAAATGTGGTGATGACGGACAAAATGGATTTCCAGACACCGTTGGCGCCGCCAGTATCGGTGTTGTCGACCCAGATCAGACCGAACACACTGAACAAAACCGCGGCAGCCACTACGACAGCATCGAACCGTGGGGTATTGCGGGCCGGCACCCCGGCAGGTCTGCTACGTAAGTAGATCCAGGTAAATATGATCAGCACGGGCAGCATAATGAGTTGTGAAATCAGGACAGGGACCGACATTTGAGGGTGCACACACGAACATTTCCGGACTCGGGAGTATAGAATATACCGGACTCAACAGAGCGAGCACACCACTCCAATGAACGAAGACATCACCTTAGTGCCGGCCAGCGAACTGCTGGAACTCTATCGCGGCAAGGCGCTGTCCCCGGTGGATGTTACCCGCGCTTGCCTCGATCGCATCGCGGACCTGGACTCGAAGCTGAATGCGTATTGTCTGGTCGATGAGGAGTCGGCCCTGGCCGCGGCCAGGGATTCCGAAACGCGCTGGCAGCGCGGGCAACCCGCGGGGCTGGTGGACGGCATCCCCACCGCTATCAAGGACCTGATCCTGACCCGGGGCTGGCCCACGTTGCGGGGCTCGCGCACCGTCGCACGGGACCAGAACTGGGATCAGGACGCACCCTGCGTGGCGCGGTTGCGTGAACACGGCGCGGTGCTCATCGGCAAGACCACCACCCCCGAGTTCGGGTGGAAAGGCGTGACCGACAGCCCTCTTACCGGCATAACGCGCAACCCGTGGGATCCTGATATGACCCCGGGGGGCAGCAGCGGTGGTTCGGCCGTCGCTGTGGCCACCGGCATGGCCGCGTTGTCCATAGGCACCGATGGCGGTGGTTCTATCCGCATTCCGTGCGGGTTTACCGGATTGTTCGGTATCAAAGCCACCTTCGGCCGCGTCCCCGCCTGGCCGCTGAGTCCTTTCGGGACGGTGTCTCATGTTGGGCCCATGACCCGAACGGTGGCCGACTCGGCACTGATGCTCAGTGTGATCAGTGAACCCGATTACCGGGACTGGTACGCCCTGCCACCCGATGCACAAGATTATCGCGTTGGCCTGGAAGCGGGCGTGAAGGGTTTGCGCATTGCCTACAGTCCTGATCTGGGTTACGTATCCGTCGACCGGGAAGTGGCCGCCCTGACCGGTCGAGCCGCCAGGGTGTTCGAGGATCTGGGTGCACGGGTGGATCAGGTCGACCCGGGTTTTGCAGACCCCTGGCAGTGCTTTACCAGGACCTGGTATGCCGGTGCAGCCAACCTGGCAAAAACACTCAGCGCCGAGCAGCGTGATCTGCTCGACCCGGGGCTGAGGGAAATTGTTGAAGAGGGCGATTTATTCACGTTGGACGACTACATGCAGTCACAGAACGAACGCGGTCAACTCGGACACCACATGAAACGATTCCACCGCGACTATGACCTGCTGCTGACCCCTTGCCTGCCTATTGCCGCATTTGCCGCGGGACAGGAAACTCCGCATCAGATGGCGGCGCAGCGCTGGTCGTGCTGGACCCCCTTCACCTTCCCGTTCAATCTGACCGGGCAACCGGCTGCATCGGTACCGTGCGGGCTGACCTCCGCAGGGCTGCCCGCCGGACTGCAGATAGTCGCCGACAAGTACAACGAGGCGCTGGTGCTTCGCGCCAGCTTCGCATTCGAAGCGGCGCAACCGTGGGCACTCCCGGATCTGGGCAGGCCTGGATAAGGCGAGGATCCTGTCGGACTCCCGGCGCGCCAGGTCCGGTTAAAATCGAATCTCCAGGGGTTCGTAGCCAAATATGCCGTTGGCGTGATGAAACAAGGCGTGGCGGCCTTCCTGCTTCCACAGTGTCGTTATGCGATCGTTTACGACACGGTAATAGTCGAGTCGGTCGGAGGTGCTAGTACGGGAATCCAGTTCCTTGCCATCGATCTCCTGCTCTACCAGGTCCAGCCACATCAGGCTCACCCCCATGATGAAATAGGGCCAACTCCGCTGCATGGACAGCGACCACTTTCGGTCGCTGGTGGCGTCGATACCGGACCTGTCGGGATTGTTCACATTGTCCAGATGCACCGCCAGCAGGTTGCCACTTTCCCGCAGGTCATCCAGCACAGTACTGTGGTTTATTTCATCATATATGACCTTTGCGGTTTCAGCTGTCGTATAAAAGATGAACGAGAACTGGTGGCCCGCGGAATCATGAGCAGCACGCCGATGGAATCGCCACAACGTGATCTCTTTGCCGTAGCGGTCGAGCAGGGGCGAGACGACCTCATGAGCAATGATCAGATTTTTGGAGAATTGGGGCTCGTCGTCGTCGGGCCAGTCCATTTGGAATCGTGCATACCACCAGTATATGTTTTCATTGCCTGGGTCCGCCGACTGCGGTGTTGACATGATGCCGTTATTTGAAGCCGCGGGCGGTTGCGAGGCACAGGCAACCATAAAAAACCCGATTACGACAAGTAGCAGTGCTTTCATAGCTTAATTTCGATGATCTCGACGACGAGCGTGCCGTCACCCCGTGGCCAGGCGACTTCGTCACCCACTTCACGGTTGACCAGCAGCCTGGCGATGGGTGTAGCCCAACTGATGCGTCCAGCGTCGACATTGGATTCATCCTCACCAACCAGCGTGAAGGTGAAAATATCATCTTGTGCATCGACCAGGGTCACCGTGTGGCCGAACTTCACCCGCTGACACTGATCCGGTGGATCGACGGTGATGGCCCGTCGCAAACGTTCTTCAAAATAACGCAGATCACGTTGCAGGATGGCAAGCCGTGAGGTGGCATCGAACTGGTCGGAATTCTTCAATTCAGCGCTTTTTGTCCGCAACCGGGTTACCCTGTCTTGCAGGGCGCCCAGCCCCTCGCGGCTGATGTAGTTGGGAAAGTCGCTGTGCGTCCGCTCCGGCAGCGGGTGCAGATCCTCGACATCCGATTCTTTGACAAAAGCACGGCTCATTGTATATCTCTGATGGCTATTAACAGGTACTCAATAGTCTCCCATAACCGGCGATCGGTTCCTCATACCCCACCGTCCGCAGGCTCTGCCAGAACATTGCCTGGATGCTTGTCACCACGGGTTTACCGATCTTCTGTTCGATAGCATCGATTACTTCTACGGCGCGTATCGCGGTACACGATATGAATACGGCGTCGACGTCGTCACCATCAGCCTCCACCGCACCTTGCAGTATCGATTGCGGGCTCAGGTTGGCCATGGCCAGGTCGCTGATCAGCCTGAAGCTGTGGAAACTCCGCACATCCAGACCCCGATGGGTAAACTCCTGCAGGAACTGTTCGTTGATAGAGTCGATATACGGTGTCAACACCGCGATCCTTCTCGCGCTCAGGATTTTCAACGCAGACAAGGCGGCGTTAATCGGCGTTATACACGGCACCCCTGGTCGCTCCGCCTGTATAGCGCGCTGCACCCGCTCATGGCCGAGCACCACGGACGCCGATGTGCAGCTAAAAGCTATAGCATCCACTCTTCCCCCGGGCAGGATCAGAGACACGGCCCGATCCAGTTCACCTTCCGTCCCGGCCAGGGATTCCGGGGTAATTTCAGCGGGCATCGGTATGCGCGCAACGAAATATGTAACGTCATCCGAAGGCCGCATGTTGATGAAATCTCTTTCAGTGGCGTAATCGTTGGACAGGAGGATCATGCCGATACGGTATTTTCCGGGGCCATCGTCGAAGTTCGGTGTAAAAGATACTGGATTGATTTCCATCATATTCAGGTTTTCAAGTTTTATAGGGGCGAGTAACCCGGGAGTCCGTCTGCTCAAAATTCACCCATATGGGTGAAGATATTTGTACGGATAGTTTATACATTGTACGCGCACCAAGGGACAAGGTGCTTGACAGGGATGTCAAATGGAACGGTGACACGAAGTTGCCAACCATGGACGGAACCGGGGACGGTCATGAAGACTGTCCCCGGACTTTCTTTGCAGGAGACCCACAGCCGTACCGAATTTGGTCGACACATACCATCGTCGTAACTGGGAGCACCTTGAAATAATCTAACCCGGCAGCACCTGATAGTACCCGTTAGCATCTACCAGGTGTATGGGCGTACCGAACAACTCCGTCAGAGAAGCGTCATCGAGGATGTCGGCTTTTTTCCCTTGCGCAACGATCTTGCCGTTATCAAGTAAAACAACGTGTTCAATCTCCGGTGGGATTTCGTGTACGTGGTGGGTGACCAGAACCACGGTGCGCCCTTCATGCAGCAGCCTGCGCAGGGTTTCAAGGTATTGAAACGTGGCCTTGAGATCAAGACCGCTGGTCGGCTCATCCAGAATAAGATTCTCTGGATCGTTCACCAGTGCACGGCCCAACAGGAACCGGCGCTGCTGGCCGGTGGACATGGCGGCAAACGGCTTGTCCCTGAGGTCGGTTATGCCCAACCCATTTAATATTTTCGAAACCTGTGCCTGCTGTTCCGTTGAGAACGACTGATGCTTGTAGGTGCCTATGGAAGAGTAGAATCCGGACAGGATAACTTCCTTACCCGGCACGTAACCCAGATAGTCGTTCTGCAAATCATTGGAAATGATGCCGAGATGATTTCGAAGATCCCATACGTTCCAACGCTCCTGACCCAGTACCCGCACATGAGATCCATGGGCTACTACGGGATACAGTTCGCAGGACAGGAGCTTCAGCAAGGTAGTCTTGCCGGCACCATTGGGGCCCAGTATGACTGTACTCTGCCCGCTTTCGATTTCGAGGTCGAAGTTCTCGAATACTCGCGTATCGCCGCGATAAACCGTGGCATTTCTGATATCGATAATTTTTGCCAATGGATTAGTCCCTGACACCGGACCCATCTGCATTGGCGAATGTCCTGATCAGAAACTCCGCATCTACAGGAGACAGATCGAACTTCTCCGCGGCCTGAGTAATGGCCTTCACACTATAGTCCTGGTTATCGGACAGCCATTTTACCGCGTTGCGGAGATCCGTACCTCGAGGCTGAATACAGTGGGTCATTGATAGCAATCCTCGGTTATCGTCATATTAACCGAATGGCTGCGCTCAACCTATTGCAGCTCTGTTAAATCGCATTTACCACTGCAGAGATTGTCGTAAAGTAGTTTTAGCCGCCTGGTGAGACAGGCGGACCGGGTTGAGCATGATTTATGACATCCGGATCAAGTGCTCCTTTTACACCACGTTGACGGAGGACTGGATAAAAACGGTTAAAATAATCGCATGACGCAGGATTCCATCCAGCCAGGGACACTGAACAGCGGACGCGCGAACGGCGGTAATCAGGTGGAGCAAACACCCACAGCGTACACCTGGCGATATGTCCTGAAAGCGGTGCTGGACCACAAAGGGTCTCTTGTTGCCGGAAATGTTATCGCAATTCTGGCGGTTGCCGCCAGCGTCCCGATCCCCATGTTGATGCCTTTTCTGGTCGATGAGGTGTTGCTGGACCAACCGGGCCTGTTGGTATCGACCATGAATAATGTATTCCCGACGGCCTGGCACGGCCCCGTGCTCTACATTGTTTCCATCATGGTGGTGACAATGTGTTTGCGTATTTGTTCGCTGGTCCTCAATGTGTGGCAAACGAAAAATTTTACGTTCACCGCCAAGGAGGTTACCTACCGAATGCGCCGTGACTTGTTGCACCGCCTGCAGTTCATCTCCATGGCAGACTACGAAACCCTGGGCAGCGGTGCGGTGGCCTCGCGTTTTGTGACGGACATCAACACCATTGACGACTTCGTGGGCCAGTCCGTCAGTAAGTTTCTGGTAGCCGTGCTGAGCCTGGTCGGCGTGGCTGTTGTTCTATTTTGGATTCAGTGGCAACTGGCGCTGTTTATTTTATTGTTGAATCCCGTCGTTGTATTTTTCACCACCGCAATGGGAAAGCGGGTCAAGAATCTGAAGAAAACCGAGAACCAGGCGTTCGAGGTCTTCCAGCAAGCGCTGACCGATACCCTGGGTGCGATCCGCGAGGTACGCGCCAGCAACCGTGAACGTCACTTCATCCGTGATCTTGTCGACCGTGCCCGGGGAGTAAAAAATCACTCGTCGATTTTCTCATGGAAGTCGGACGCCGCCGACCGGGCTTCCTTCGGAATATTCCTGGTTGGCTTCGATATCTTCCGCGCCGTCAGCATGTTGATGGTGGTTTTTTCGGGCCTGACGGTGGGCCATATGCTGGCCGTGTTCGCCTACCTCTGGTTCATGTTGGGGCCGGTGCAGGAGTTGCTCAATATTCAATACGCTTATTTCGCGGCCAAAGCCGCCCTCACCAGAGTCAACGCCGTGCTCGAACTGGAACTGGAACCCCGCTACCCACACCTCCACGACCCGTTTCACAACAAAGACACCGTTGCGGTCCGGCTGGAGAATATCTCATTTTCCTATGCCGATGAAGCCGTGCTGCGTAATGTCAGCCTGAGTATTGCCGCCGGTGAAAAGGTTGCTCTGGTTGGCGCATCCGGCGGCGGAAAATCGACGCTGGTTCAGGTGATCCTGGGTATGTATCCGCCCCGCAGCGGCCGCCTTTATTTTGATGAAACGCCCGTTGAAGAAATTGGCCTTGACGTGGTGCGTGACAATGTCGCCACTGTTCTGCAGCACCCGGCCATGCTCAACGACACCGTCCGGGCCAACCTGACGTTTGGCCGCGAGCTCGGCACCGACAAACTGTGGCGGGCCCTCGAAGTTGCCCAGCTACGGGATATAGTGGAGGACATGGCCGACGGCCTGGATACAATCATCGGCAATGACGGCGTTCGCTTGTCCGGTGGACAGCAGCAAAGGCTGGCCGTGGCCCGCATGGTGCTCTCCAACCCCAGGGTGGTCATCCTGGACGAGGCCACTTCCGCTCTGGACAACGAAACCGAGGCTCGACTCCACACCGCCTTGAGCGAGCACCTGAAGAACCGGACCACGCTGATCATTGCGCACAGGCTGAGCGCAGTGAAACAGGCGGATCGTGTTTATGTCTTTGAAGACGGGCACATTATCGAACAGGGGTCACACGCGGAACTCATAAACGGCAACGGCCTTTACAACAAGTTGTATGCCCGCATCAGGCATGCCTGAACACACGCCCGTGGCCAACCATGGAGGCCCTTAGTCCACAGCGTCTTTAGCTTTATCCTTGACGACCTCGTAGCCTTCCTTGACGGCATCTCCAGCATCACTGGCCGCCTCACTGGTTGCGTCCCAGGCTTTTTCAGAGATATCCTTGGTTTTATCCCAACCCTGCCCGGCCTTTTCCTGGGTCCACTCCACGGCTTCGGAGGTGCTCTCGGTGGTCGCCTCCCAGGCTTGACCTGCTTTTTCCTTAGAGTATTCGGCGGCTTTCCTGGTGCCCTCCCTGGTCGCCTCCCAGGCTTTTTCGGTACCCACCGCCGCTTTCTTGATCAACTCGCCGCTCACTTCCATGGCATCTTTGACTATCATTGATTCCTCGGCGGATCCCGATCCGGTAGTGGTCCCGGAGTCCTGAGCAAGTCCCGGGCCAAATGTTACCAGCCCAAAACCGATAAAAAATACCCGCAACAACCTGATACGCATCACAACCTGCCTCCGCTATAAGCTGTTCAATATTGTCTCTGCATCGCTGACTTCATATTTACGCGGCGCCTCCACGTTGAGCAGGGTTACGAGGCCATCTTCCACCACCATGGCATAACGCTGTGATCGAATACCCATGCCCCCGGCCGTCAGATCAACCTCCAACCCCAGCGCCCGCGTAAATTCCGCATTCCCGTCCGCAATCATCAACACCCGGTCTTCGGCGTTGTGCTGCCGCCCCCAGGCACCCATCACAAAAGCATCATTCACCGAAAGGCATACAATGCTGTCCACGCCTTTTGCAAACAGGTCGTCAGATTTGACCACAAAGCCAGGAAGATGGGACGCTGAACAGGTGGGAGTAAACGCACCTGGCAGGGCAAACAGCACCACCTTCTTACCCGAAAACAACTCATCGGTACCAATGTCCCTGGGGCCGTCCCCGGTCAGGGTTTTCAACGTAACTGATGGGATCTTGTCTCCGACTGCAATGGGCATATCCGTCTCCTGCGCTATGGTTGGCAAACTGTAACCGTATTGTAGTGTAACCGGCCGCACACCCGAAACCTCTTTACCGCCCCTGGCGACAAGGCCATTGTGTGCGTATCGTCGGATTTATCCACAACTTTATTGCGTTACCAACGCATTTTGTAGTAAAAAGGCGCGCTTAAATTTTTAGAGATAAACAGGAGTTCTGATATGGCCGTCACTTCCAAGAAGAAGGCCAACAAACGAATAACCAAAAAAACCGCCCCTAAAAAGGCGGCTGGGGGAAAAGCGGCCAAAAAAGTGAACAAAAAAACTGCCGCCCCCGCAAAGGTGACGAAAAAAGCCAAAAAAAAATCGGTCGCGAAGACAACGGGAAAGCCTACAAAAAAGACCACAAAAACAACTGTCATAAAAACAACAAAGAAGACAGCTGCCAGGAAAAAAGTATCTGTGAAAAAGGCAGTTGCAAAGAAAAAGCCGGTATCCCGCGCAAAAACACCCTCCGGCAGCGGGGAATTCATTCATGGTATCGCCCCCTACAAGGCACGGAGCCGTGAACGGTACATGAATCTGAAGCAGTTGGATCATTTTCGCAATATTCTGGCCACCTGGCGCCGGGAACTCGTGGATGAGGTCAACCGCACCATCCACAGCATGCAGGATGAAACCGTCAACCATCCTGACCCGAACGACCGCGCCACCCAGGA
This sequence comes from Arenicellales bacterium, assembly GCA_964196385.1. Classification (GTDB taxonomy): domain Bacteria; phylum Pseudomonadota; class Gammaproteobacteria; order Arenicellales; family JAANXG01; genus JAHEKE01. The sequence goes on along the minus strand of CAXMTM010000193.1, from coordinate 2,456 downwards.
ATCCGATATATCCCTGGAGCTCAGAAGCCGTGATCGCGAGCGCAAACTGATCAAGAAAATAGATGGAACCATCGCCCTGATCGATTCCGGAGATTACGGGTACTGTGACAAGTGCGGTGTCGAAGTCGGCATCGCCAGGCTGGAAGCAAGGCCTACTGCAAATTTGTGTGTGGATTGCAAGACCCTGGACGAAATCCGCGAAAAACAGATGGTCTGAGCGCAGCCACCCCACCCTTCGTTATTCGGGGTAATGCTGCCGCTTAACTCGGAATTCGACGCGCCCTGGTGGTGCCTGAGTCCCCACCTTCAGACAATCTGGCCCTATCTTTTCAGGCCCACCCCGCACCCCGCTTACAAGCGCGAGCGGCTGGAACTGGAAGATGGAGACTTTCTCGACATCGACTGGCTGGAGCCGGACAACACCTCACCCATAGTGCTTGTCGTTCACGGACTCGGTGGAAGTTCTCAATCACATTACGTACGCGGGCTGGTCACCGAACTGGGCTCGGCCGGATTGCGCAGCGCCGTGATGCACCACCGTGGCTGCAGCGGTGAACCCAACCGACTGCCACGCAGCTATCACGGCGGGGATAGAGAGGATATCGACGCGGTGCTCCGCTGGATCCGGGAAAGGGAGCCCCGTACACCGCTGTTTGCCGTGGGCTACTCTCTCGGCGGCAGTATGCTGATTCACTGGCTGGGCGTGAACCACCACCTGTTGACCGCGGCTTGCGTGGTGTCCGCGCCGTTGCAACTGGCGGTGGGTGCCGAACGCATGGAACGGGGGCTGTCCCGCATCTACCAGAAGCATCTCGTCTCTCAAATGAAGTACCGGCTTGCACGGAAGGCCAGGTCTGTCAGACTACCCGTCGATATCTCCGCCCTCGACCAGGTCACAACATTCCGGCAGTTCGACGATATGATCACCGCCCCACTCCATGGCTTCAGAGATGCAGAGCAATACTACGCATTGTGCAGTCCGCGCCGAATACTGCGTGAAATCCGTACCAATACACTCATCCTGCACGCCGCGGATGATCCGCTGATGACAGTCGACGTAATTCCGGGGGAAAACGAATTGCCCCGGGCCGGCAACCTGAGGTTTGAATTGTCCAAACGGGGCGGCCACTGCGGATTCGTGGGAGGTTCGTGGCCGCATCGTGCCCGTTACTGGGTGGAGACCAGGATCAGCGGATATTTCCGCTCCTTTTTGACACAATCCGGCTGAAGATCCGCTACTCCCTCAACTAGCAGACCAGCATTGTAACCGGCCCGTCGTTGACCAGTTCCACTTTCATATCGGCGCCGAATCGGCCGGTTTCGAGTTTCGCGATTCCCGTTGAACGCAGAGCATCCGCGAATGCGTCGAACAGTTCGGTGGCGGTATCCGGATGCATGGTGCCGGTAAAATCGGGCCTGCGGCCCTTGCTGGTGTCCGCGTACAGCGTAAACTGGGGAACCAGAAGTACTGCTCCCCGGGTATCCAGCAACGAGTAGTGAAACCTGCCCTGTGTGTCCGGAAATACTCTGAGGTTAGCGAGTTTTCCGGCCATGGGCAAGCAGTTCCTGCCCTTTATCCGAATGGCCGAAGCCAACAAAAAGAAGCAGTCCTTCGTCTATGCTGTCGACGATTGCGTTGTCTATGCGCACCACGGCGCAACTGACGCGTTGGAGGAGAACTTTCACCATTCAATAATTGGGGACAGACCCGAATCAATCACGCTCATTCTTCCACCATTTCAAAAATTGAAACAATTGGGGTCTGTCCCCAATAAATCATTAATCTCCTAGGCCGCTTCGTCCAGGGCCTTGATACTCAACCGGATACGCCCTTGCTTGTCCACTTCCAGGACTTTAACGCGGACCACATCGCCCTCTTTCAATACATCGCTGACGTTTTCCACGCGTTTCTGGGAAATCTGGGAGATATGTACCAGTCCGTCGCGGCCGGGCAAAATATTGACGAACGCCCCAAAATCCATCAACTTTACGACGCGGCCCTCATAAATCTTGCCAACCTCAACGTCGGCGGTAATCTCTTCCACACGCCGCAAAGCTTCCTGCCCCATAGCGTTATCGGTTGAAGCGATCTTTACGGTCCCGTCGTCATCTATATCAATTTGGGTACCGGTCTCCTCGCATATGGAGCGAATCGTCGCACCACCCTTTCCGATGACATCACGGATTTTATCCGTGGGTATTTTGATAGTAAGAATGCGCGGTGCGTGTTCGGACATTTCCTCTCGTGGGCTGGTGATGGCTTTTGCCATTTCACCCAGGATGTAGATTCTGCCCCCCTTCGCCTGATTGAGCGCGGTCTCCATGATTTCGCGGGTAATTCCATCTATCTTGATATCCATCTGCAGCGCCGTAATACCTTCCGGCGTACCGGCAACCTTGAAATCCATATCGCCGAGGTGGTCTTCATCGCCCAGGATATCCGTCAACACAGCATA
>CAXMTM010000192.1:0-6405 GCA_964196385.1 Arenicellales bacterium | reverse complement strand
GAGCAGCGACTTGACCTTGCGCAGCGCGACGCTGCCGCCGCCCACGACCAGGCACCAGCCGGGTTTCTTCATTAAGTACGGGCACCACCACGGTCAGCTGTTCAGAGGCTATTCCCACTAGCGCGAGGAGCCTGAAGCTGGCGGCAGTGTAAGGCGACGGTTCATGCCCCGATCGGGGTTATGATGATTGAATTTTATTGCCATTGTTTAGTACTCTTTCAGGGTGGATATTACCCCGAAAGAGCACAAGTCAATAGTCACCGTGAATAAGCAATACCTGAACACGAACTGTCCCATAGACTACCGTTACTCGCTGGCGGAGTTGGCGTGTGCTCCGGAGAAGGTGGCTCGTACCCTGTATGTGGTCGGCGGTTTGTACGGCAACCCTGAAGCGCTGCTGGCGTTGACCAATATCCTGCGCCAGGAACCCGACGCCGAGGTGGTCTTTAACGGAGACTTCAACTGGTTCAATATCGACTACGGCTCTTATATTGATATCAACGAGTTCGTGTTGGCCCACACCGCAATTCGCGGAAATGTTGAAACAGAACTGATACAAACCGAGTCGAGAGGGTGCGGCTGTAACTATCCGCAATGGGTAGCGGAAAATGTCGTGGCGGGATCAAATTCAATCATCGAAATTCTCAGGTCGACGGCCGTACTCCATCCGGAGGTGGCTAAAAAGTTAGCGGCACTGCCGCGTTTTCTGGTTTATCGTATCGGCACAGCCAGGATCGGCGTTGTTCACGGTGATGCGGAATCCCTCTCAGGCTGGGGTTTTTCTCAGGAATATCTGGCCGACCCGGCAAATTCAGAGCGGGTGACGGACTGGTTCAGGCAGACCAATATGGACGTTTACGCGTGTAGTCACACCTGTTTGCCCGTATTGAAACAACTGCATCTTGGCGACCGCGCCGTCTGGGTGATGAACAACGGCGCCGCCGGAATGCCTAACTTCAAAGATTCGCGTTATGGGTTGGTGACCCGCATTGCTGACAATCCTTGTCGGCATGCTTCACCGGTATACGGGGTGACGCACGCCGGGTTGTATCTGGATGCCATCGCCCTGGACTATGACCACCAGAAATGGCATACCCGATTTTTGGAGAACTGGCCCAAAGGCACCGCAGCATACGAGTCTTACTACCAACGGATAACCGCTGGCCCCGACTATAGCCTCGAACAGACGCTGCGGTTACTTTAACGCCGCGCTCTGTTGGCCAGTCGCAGTCGCAGAGCGTTGAGTTTGATAAATCCTTCCGCGTCGGCCTGGTTATACGCGCCCTGATCGTCCCCGAAGGTCACCACCATCGCGTCGAATAATGAATTGGAGTCTGACTTGCGGCCGGTGACCATCACGTTGCCCTTGTAGAGGTTCAATCTGACGGTGCCGTTGACGACACTCTGGGAGGCATCGATCATATGCTGCATCATTTCCCTTTCCGGACTCCACCAATATCCGTTATAGATCAGTTGCGCGTATCTCGGCATGAGTTCGTCTTTCAGATGCCCGACCTCCCGGTCGAGAGTGATGGACTCCATCGCTCGATGTGCTTTTAACAGGATAGTTCCGCCGGGTGTTTCGTAACAACCCCTGTTCTTCATGCCGACATACCGGTTCTCGATGATGTCGGCACGACCGATGCCGTGGCGGCCCCCCATTTGGTTCAGTGTCTCCATGGCCTGTCCCGGAGATTGCCGCTCACCGTTTATCGCCGACACATCCCCCCGTTCAAAGTCTATTTCAACGGTTTCCGGTTTGTCCGGTGCGTCCTCGGGGGCCACCGTCATTCGCCACATTCCGGGTTCCGGTTCGTACCAGGGATCCTCCAGGATGCCGCCTTCGTAGGAGATATGCAGTGCATTGGCGTCCGTGGAGTAGGAGGAACTGCCATCCGCCTTTTTTTCCACCGGAATACCGTGTTGATCGGCATAGGCCACAAGCGTCTCACGTGAGTTGAGCTTCCACTGGCGCCAGGGCGCAATGATCTTGATATCAGGGTTGAGGGCATAGGCGCCCAGTTCAAACCGGACCTGATCGTTGCCCTTCCCCGTGGCGCCGTGAGAAATGGCGTCGGCGCCGGTTTGATCCGCTATTTCCACCAGCCGTTTTACGATCAACGGTCGCGCGATGGAAGTGCCGAGCAGGTACTCACCTTCATACACAGTGTTGGCACGAAACATGGGGAAGACGAAATCCCGGGCAAACTCCTCTTTAAGGTCCTCTATGAAGATTTCCTTCACACCAAGATTTAGCGCCTTCAGTCTGGCTGGTTCCACTTCCTCGCGCTGCCCGATATCCGCGGTGAACGTAACGACTTCACAGCCATATTCCTGCTGCAGCCACTTCAGGATTACCGATGTATCGAGGCCGCCTGAATAAGCCAGGACTACTTTATTTACCATGGGTGATTCCCAATCTGAGAAAAACCCGGTATCTTCTTTGGTTTCAAGGCAATACTCAAGTTTTGCGTAACTCAATAGCCGTAAACATTTGGTACTGCAGTGGTGTTGGGGTTCAACCCCAACACCACTTTCTTGCATTAACTTATAGAGAACTTACTGTTTTGCTTGAAATTTGTTGGTCGGTTGGCATAGTCTACGGCCCAATTCATCAGGCAGAGGGGCCGAATATGAAAAATCCTTTGGACTCCATCACCGGTACCATCGTTTCCGGTGTGGTGATTACGATTATCCTTTATGTCTTTGTATCAGGTTTTTTAGTCTAGTGGTTTCGGGAGAAATATGATGGATCCTTTATTTTTGGCATTTGAACGATGGCTCCATATCCTGGCCGGCATAACCTGGATTGGCATACTTTACTACTTCAATTTTATTCAGGTACCCGGCCTCGGCAAGGCCAAGGCTGACGGGACAGCCGCCGGCATCACCAAGCACATCGCACCTCGTGCATTGCTGTGGTTCCGCTGGGCCGCGGTGGCCACCTGGCTGACTGGTGCCAGCTATTTGATGGCGGGCCACGGTACGGCGGAAATGAGCGGTATTGCAAGGGCATTTATGCTGCAGGGTTCCGCGGCCCCCATTGGTGTGGGCGCGTGGCTGGGCACAATCATGTTGTTCAACGTGTGGGTTTTGATCTGGCCCAATCAGAAAAAGGTGCTGGGTATGGTTGAAGCCAGCGACGAGGCCAAGGCCAGGGGCGCACGAGTCGCCCTGCTGGCGTCGCGCACAAACACAATGTTGTCAATTCCCATGCTGTTCTTCATGATCACCGGTTCGCCGGCGCACGGGGGTGGTATTTTTTAGGTCGCCCCCCCACCATCGTGGGCCGATAACATGGGCTCGCGTTCGGGAAATCGGCCTGGAAAATCGGGGCGGTATGATCGACGGTGTTGAATAACGAGTTGCTAATGAAAAGGCCTGATCACCTCAGGCCTTTTTTGTTGGCGCCATCTAAAAGTAAACTGATGTCATTAAGCAGCGTCGGCCTGAGGCGTGTATATAATTAGAAATGGAACAAGCAAATACCCAACTTATGCAGACTTATAACAGACTGCCGATAAGTTTTGTACGTGGCAGCGGCGCTTGGCTGTGGGACGACCAGGGCAATCGATATCTGGACGCACTGGGTGGAATAGCGGTCGCGGCGCTGGGTCATGGCCACACCGCACTGGCGGACGCACTGGCGGACCAGGCACGCACTCTTATTCACACTTCCAATCTCTACCGCATTCCGTTACAGGAGGAATTGGCCCGGAAACTGTGTGATTTGAGCGGTATGTCCAGGAGCTTTTTTTGCAATTCCGGCGCGGAAGCCAATGAGGCGGCAATCAAGATTGCACGCAGGTTCGGGCATGGCAAACATATCCAGGTGCCGTGCGTGCTGGTCACCGAGAGTAGTTTTCACGGCCGTACCATGGCCACGCTGACCGCTACAGGTAGTCGCAAAGCCCAGGCTGGATTTGAACCTTTGGTGGCGGGGTTCAAGAGAGTGCCGTTCAACGATCTCGAGGCGATCTCCCATGTAGCCGCCAGCGACCCCGAAATTGTGGCTGTTCTGGTTGAGCCAATACAGGGTGAAGGCGGTGTCAATATACCGAACCGGGGTTATCTGGCGGGCTTGAGGGAGTTGTGTGACAAACATGGGTGGTTGTTGATGGTAGACGAAATTCAGACCGGGTTGGGCAGGACCGGAAAATGGTTTGCTTTTCAGCACGAAGGCCTTCAACCCGATGTCATAACCGTCGCCAAGGCATTGGGCAACGGTATTCCCATCGGCGCCTGCCTGGCCCGCGGCGCCGCTGGGGAGATTCTGACCGCGGGCAGCCATGGCACGACATTCGGAGGCAATCCCTTCGCGTGCCGTGCGGCGCTCACCGTCATCGATGAGATCGAAAAAAATGATCTGGTGAACCGGGCCGGCGAACTGGGAATGCGTATATTGAAGGGGCTCAACGAGCGTTTGGGTCCGGATCCAAGGATCCGTTCCATAAGAGGAGTGGGTCTGATGATAGCACTGGAGTTCGACAAGCCCTGCACGGAACTCGTCTCCCTGGCCATGCAACAGGGACTGCTGATCAACGTCACGGCGGAAAACGTGGTGCGCCTGTTGCCGCCGCTGGTACTGAAGGATGAAGAGGCCGATCTGCTGGTGCAAAGGCTGGTTTCCACCATCAGATCATATGGCTGATACAGGCTCCTGGAATTCATGTGCTGCAATGAATCTTCTGGAAATCAAATCAATAGTCTGCAAACATGACGACCGCGTTACGGTAGATGATCTGTCATTCCACGTCGGCAGGGGAGGCCTGGCCTGTTTGCTGGGCCCGAGTGGGTGTGGCAAAACCACGGTATTGAGGGCAATCGCCGGATTTCACCCTGTCACCCACGGCGAGATCCGGATCGGCGGCCACATGGTGTCGAGGCCCGGGCTTTCCGTCGCGCCGGAAAGACGGAAGGTGGGTATGGTATTCCAGGACAGTGCGCTGTTTCCTCATTTGACGGTGTGCGACAACGTCGGGTTTGGTATCAAGGCGATGGGCCGCGACAATCGCAACCAGCAGGTCCGGCAATTGCTGCAAAGAGTCGGTCTTCCGGGAATGGGCCTGCGCTATCCGCACGAATTGTCCGGCGGCCAGCAGCAAAGAGTGGCTCTGGCTCGTGCACTCGCCCCAAAACCCGACCTGATCCTGATGGACGAGCCATTCTCCAATCTGGATATCGAGACCCGGGAAAGGCTGGGTTACGAGGTCAGGGATATTTTTAAAGAACAGGGAACCACCTGCGTGTTGGTGACACACGACCAAAATGATGCGTTTGCGTTGAGTGACCACGTTGGTGTCATGCGCGAGGGTCGGATCTTGCAGTGGGATACTCCGTACAATCTGTATCACCAACCCGCGACGCGCTTTGTGGCGGATTTTATCGGTGATGGGGTGTTTCTCCCCGGCAGGTTGATTGAATCCGGGGTTGTCGAAACCGGCCTCGGCAGGATTGCCGGCAGTTCCCCGTGTACCGCGTCCGTGGGGGATACCCTGGATGTGTTGGTAAGGCCGGACGATATCGTGCCCGATGACTTAGGTGGTTTCGTCGCCACTATCGTACGCAAGGCATTCAAGGGCGCCGATATCCTGTATACACTGAAAACAAGCGAGGGTGTCCACGTACTATCTCTGTTCCCAAGCCACGCGGATCACAGGCTGGGCGAGAATGTCAGAGTGCGGCTGCAGGCCGATCACCTGGTCGCTTTTCCGCAATGAATACACAACACGGGTTCATATTTCCCGTGGTTGTCTTCGTTGTCGGAGCCTTACTCACTACCCACGGAACAGCCCAGTCCACAAATATCCAGAAAGCCTATAAAGCCATGGAGATGGCCAGATCGTACAAGGTCCAGGGAGAGCTGGCCAAGGCAGAAAACATGTTCCGGATTGCCCTGCACAGCGCACCCGAGGAAAGCAACGTTCACAAGGAAGCCCAGGATGAGTTGGACTATTACCTGCCTTTGGTCCGGATTCAGAGGCTGCTGTGGGACGGAAAGGATCAGGCGGCGGAGCGGGAGTTATTCGCACTGCAACAAACTGTTGAGGACCAGCCGGTCCGGCGCCAGGAGATAAACAGGATTATGCGCGGGCTGCAGTCTACCGCCACCGACACCAGGCGCCCAGGAGATGCCGCCGTAGATGAAAAATTGGTAATGCGTGAAATACGAACAGCGCTGGACAGCTACTACAGGCAGAACAATCTATACCCGGCCAGTCGCTCTTCTTTGCTCGGCGTTCTGGCTTTTGACAGACCCCCTCTTGACTCATTTGAAATTGATCGATACTCGAGCAACGGTGCCGGATACTTGCTCATTCTGAGGAGTACTAAAGGTACCAGTCAGACGATAACCTTGCAGCATACAGGCTTGTTAGAGAAATCGGGATCGCCTTGAAATTTCCG
>CAXMTM010000191.1:0-4324 GCA_964196385.1 Arenicellales bacterium | reverse complement strand
CCACCTCGGTTGCGGTATCGCGGGTTTTCAGGCCGATTGTTTTAATTCCTTCGTTATCCACCACTACATAAGTCTCGTAACCCGGTGTTATTTTTTTAGCCGGCCTTAAAATGGACTCGCTAATGAATTTCAGTCCCTTATCACTGATCGTCGACAGATCGGGACCGATATCACCGCCCTCACCCTTGAGCTTGTGGCAATCGGAGCAGGTATCGACAAACATCTCCTCACCATTGCCCGGATCACCGCCGCCCGCCGCCGATGCCGCCGCGATACGATCGTAATACTGGCTGGCGAGTTCGGTCGGCTGCTCGATGCTCTCTATGTCCACGTCGCCGCCCTGGCTCTGCAGGTAGGATATGACGGCTTTGATTTCCTTGAGATTGAGTGAGATCGGCGGCGCATACACGATAGCCATCTCGTTCTTGTAGGTATCGACGACATAAGCATCGGGTTTGGCCACACTCTCGACCAGGTAGTCGGTACGCGTATATGCAATCCCGGTCTGTTCGGTACGCTCCCTGGCGCGTTCAACCGCGCGGAGGCCAATGGGTAATGGGAATTTTTCCCCGAACTGGCCCTGATTGGGACCACGTACCGCACTGCCCTGCCCGCCTATACTGTGACAGGTGAAACACCGTCCTTTGCCCCAGAATATTTGTTCGCCTCCTTCCGGGCTGATCTCCACCACCCCACCGGCTTTTTGTTCCCCACCGGTCATCGCGGTAATGGCATAACCTATCCACATATAGGTGCCGAGAACGACGAGCAGAACGATGAATACCCGGACCACAGCATTAGACATCGCCCGAAACCCCCGCGGTATCGGCATCGGTTTCAGCAGGATTTGGCTTGTCTTGTGCCGCCAGGCCACCGAGCCAGAACATGAACCCTACCGCGATCATGAACACCAGTACCGCGAGACTGACCATTTCGGTCATGGTGTAGTTGCTCGGCGTATAAGACCACTGCGAAGTATCCCGCATCACGCCGAATATGTGCCAGTCACCGCGCAGCCCGGAGCGGATGAATCCCATCAGCCCCATGTTCATAGTGATGATGAAGGTCAATAACAACAAAGAGTACTGACTGCGTACCGTCATCTTGCCCCATTGCAGACTGCCGATCTCCTTAGCCCCCTTGAACAGAAACATATCGATAGTGCTGACCACAATCAGGCAGGCAATGAGTTGCAGGAACTGACTGACCGCCACATTGCGCAGCAGGGGCGAGGCCTTTTCCATGACCACGAATCCGTACACGCCGAGGAATATAACAACGTTGAATGCCGTCACCGCCAGCAAAACACCCTGGGCGAGTTTGCCTTTGTCGCGCAGCGCCAGGGCGACGGCGATGAATGCCGCGGCGCACTGCGCCGCCAGCACGTAACCGAGGGTGCGGAAGTAGTGAGCATTCTCCGCCGGTTGATCCAGATCTCCTGGATCCATGGTCAGCAGGGTCAGTGCGTATTGCCCGACCATGCCGATGGCCGCCAGCCCAGCCAGCGAAATCACAATTTGCGGCAGCCTCCCCTGGGCAATGATCGACACCGCCTCAACCTTGTTGCCCCGCCTGTAGAGCAGGAAGCTGAAGAAAGTCGACAGGATAATCAAGTTGACCACCGCATTCTTGGCCGGCATCAGCCCCATAAATTTCAAGGTGGGGTGATATTGACTGCCGCCCATCTCGCTCACTTCCTGCCCGGTCAGTGGCAGGTTATGTGGCGTCAGCCATATGGCAAACGAGATAATGAGCGCACCCATGATCCATTTGATATATTTATAATAGCGCTGGGCCCCGGGTATGCGGGTCATCCCGCTCCACAGATAATAATTACTGATGATGAACAGCGAGCCTACCAGCATGGCCTGGATGATGAAGGTCCAGGAGAAATCACCGCCCATCATGTTATTGCCCATGACTGCGCTCTGTGAGTAGACCTCCCGTCCCAGGTAGTAGCCGGCAAAAGGCAGCGGGATGAGAGCGCTGATGGCGACGAAGTTGGAGATGTACCCCATCCAGTCGTAATGGGCTTTTTCCTCCGGTGTCTTGGCGCCGATGAATTTGACCGCCGCGTAAGCACCCGCCACCAGGCCACCAAACGCCAGGTTGCCCAGCATGCGGTGGATGGCCAGTGGGGTTGCCAGTACGTTCTCGAACGCCTGCCACAGGCTGCCGATGAGTTCACCTTCTTCATCCACGCCGGCGGGGCTCATCATGAAGCCGGCCCAACTGTTGGACAGCTGCATGATGGCGACACCGGAGACGTTCAGCATAATACCGATCAGGACGTGGGCGCTCTTCGCATCCCGGATGAGCAGCAGTCCGATCCCAACCGGCAGGATATACAGCACGGTCATGAACGTGCGCGTATCGCCCCGCATGTCGATGCCGAAGGCGTTAAAAAAGAACAATGCGGACAATATGACGACGGCAGCGCCCAACCCCTTGCAGAGCCGCTGTGTAGTCATGCTGAACGGTTGCGTCCCCTGCAGCCAGCCCCAGCCGTAATAATAAAGGTATAAAAAGAACGTCTCCGCGAAAAACAACATGGCATACATGAACATCACGTCCTTGAACAGACCTGCCATGTAACCCATAAACGTCGGGTACAAAGTAAAAAGAGCGAACGCCAGCAATCCACCCAGTGCGGCGGTAGTGGCGTAGGCCACGCTCAACAGGCTGGTGAACTCGTAAGCCAGCTTATCGAATTTTGCGTCGCCGTTGCGCCAGCCTACGACCTCGATGATGACCGCGAACAACGGCACGCCCAGTACAAACGCGCCAAAAAACAGATGCAGCTGCGCCAGAAACCATATTAGCTTGCGCGAATCCAGGCCGAGAAATTGACGGTATTCATTGGGCTCCAGGGCAAACGCGGAGGTCGGAATCAACACCAGAAAGATAACTGCCAAACAGGCTAATAAAGATACCGAACCCGGGAAATCCGGTCTTCGCAAACGTGATCCCGGGAAAAACAACCCAAAAAACAGTGAATAAGCTGGTTTCAATGCCCGCCTGGTTAACTGCTTCATATGCTGTCCCCCACGGCCTCTATTCCGTCCATCCCATACATCTCCGCCATGGCGTCGATACAAATCCAGTGCAATTCCTCCTGGTCTGCGTCATTCAATGTATCCAGTAACCGTGCGGCACTGCTGTAATCGTTCATTCTTCGCAAGGCGGCGGCAGCATTTGCCTTCAACTCACCGTTGAACCTGAAAATCAAATCCGACGCCAGGTGGACTGCTTGTGCGCAACCTGTATCCGCGGACAAACGAGCCAGCGCCGCCCGACAGACTTTCGGGTCTTCATCTTCCAGGGCTTGTAATAAACAGGCCGTTACCGCAGGCCCTGCCTTAACGTTCAGGGTGGTCACGATGCGTTCACGCATATCCGGGTTCGGGTCATCGAACATGGCCGCAAGTTGTTTATTGACTTTTTTTATGCTGTTGAAGTTCTGCAGAGCATCCAGTGACGCCATACGCACTTCGTCATGCCGGGCATTCAGCCCATTCAGGATTACCGGCACGGAATTTGGGTCCGCTATACGCCCCAATGCCAGAATCACCTCCTTTCGAATCGCAGCGTCGGGGTCTGCACCGGCCTCGGTCAGCGCTGCCATAACCTGTGAATCAGGGTCAGGGATATTGCCCAGCAACCGGGCCGCCAGAACTCGTTTTTGGTTATTGGGTTTGTCATTATCGGGTTTTGCGCCGGGCGTTTGCGTGTCCTGCTCCAACTCCGTCTCGCTGTCATCAGCGTCCATAGTGCCCGGCGGCTGCACCAGAATAGCAGCCAGCGTAGATGTACCGGGGCCGTGATCGCCGATCATTTGCTGCATGGCTGGCGGGATATCGTTGCCGGCCATGTCTTCATTCGACTCAATGGCCGCCTGTGATTCCCGTCGATCCGGGGCGGGTGTATCCGCGCGCAAAAGTGCAATCAACCTGTCGACCGCCTGCTCCCTGTTTATTTCGAGCAACGCTGAAATGGCCGCATAACTGACTCTTGTGTTTTCATCGTCGATAGCGCGGATCAACGCCTTTTTCGGGTCGTCGGCCAGTTGCTTCTCACCCGCATCTTCAATGGTAGTCGCGTCCCTACAGATGTGGCCCAGGGCCCGGGCCGCCTGTACCCGGATCGTATAGTGCATATCAGAATTCAGCAGAATGTCCGTCACATCCTTTTCCGGCCCTGGTTCGCCTACCGCACCCAACGCAACGATCGTTTCGTACAACAGATGGCGGTCTTTGGCCGGATCACATTTACGCAGTACGTCATGCAATAGCGGATACGAAGTCGCGTCGGCGATCTCACCCAG
>CAXMTM010000190.1:0-10229 GCA_964196385.1 Arenicellales bacterium | reverse complement strand
GACAAATACTGGGGGGCACAGACCGAACGTTCGAGGAACAATTTCAGGATCGGCCCCGCAGGATCGATGCCGATGGAAATCATCCATGCGTTCGGCTATCTGAAGAAAGCAGCCGCCCACGCCAATTTCGATCTTGGGGTTTTGTCCCGAACGAAAAGAGACCTGATTTCGCGAGTCTGCGACGAAATCGTCGATGGCAAACTGAATGACCAGTTTCCACTGGTCATCTGGCAAACCGGTTCCGGCACTCAAACAAACATGAACTGCAATGAGGTCATTGCCAATCGCGCGCACGAACTGGCCGGACACAGGATTGGCGAGGGTGAGAGAACCATCCAGCCCAACGATGACGTCAATAAATCGCAGTCGTCCAATGACACCTTCCCAACTGCGATGCACATCGCTTGTTACAAGATCATCATCGACATGACCATACCCTCGGTCGAAGCATTGAGAAACACCCTGAATGCCAAGGCGGAGACGTTCATGACCGTGGTCAAGATCGGCAGGACGCACTTGATGGACGCTACGCCGTTGACCGCGGGCCAGGAATTTTCAGGCTACGTGTCGCAACTGGATCATGGCCTGAGAGCCCTGAGAAACACGCTGGACCACCTGTCCGAACTGGCCCTGGGCGGGACCGCCGTTGGCACCGGTCTGAATGCGCCTGCAGGTTACGATGTGCTTGTTGCCGGAAAAATCGCCGAATTCACCGGGCTGCCCTTCGTTACCGCCGGCAACAAATTCGAATCCCTGGCCGCCCACGATGCCCTTGTCGAATCTCACGGGGCACTGAAGCAGCTGGCAGTGTCCCTCAACAAGATCGCCAACGACATCAGGATGATGGCGTCCGGGCCGCGATCGGGCATCGGCGAGTTGATCATTCCAGCCAACGAACCCGGCTCTTCCATCATGCCCGGAAAAGTGAATCCCACCCAGGCCGAAGCCACAACCATGGTGTGCGCCCAGGTCATGGGCAATGACGTGGCCTTATCCGTGGGCGGGACCCAGGGCCACTATGAGTTGAATGTGTTCAAGCCGATGATGGCGTACAACTTTCTGCACAGCGCCCGCCTGCTGGCGGATTGCTGCAGATCGTTCAATGAAAATTGTGCCGTGGGCATCGAACCAAATCACGCCAGGATCGCAGAGCTGTTGCACAACTCCCTGATGCTGGTCACCGCGCTCAATACCCGCATCGGTTACTACAAAGCCGCGGAGATCGCCAACCTCGCGCACCGCAACGGCACTACCTTAAAGGAAGAGGCGGTACGCTCGGGTTATGTTACCGAAGCGGAATATGACGAATGGGTGCGACCGGAAGACATGATTGGAACCCTGGGAACAAACGAATAGCTGGAATTCTAACAGGCCGGCCCGCGTCAGATGACCGGCGGTTTACCCCCGGAACGACATGCCTGATTCGTGGACTCACAGGTTCTCAATATAAGCCACCATTTTCCTGCGCATAGCCGGGTCGGGCAGACGCCCCAGACCGGCGTTCATGTTGTCGTTGAGGTGTTTGACTTTCCGCGTGGCCGGAATCACGTTGGTGATGCGCGGCTCGCCGAGCACATACTTGAGAAAGAAATTTCCCCAGCTGACGCAATCGAATTCCACGCTCCAATCCGGCAGTGCCTTGCCCCTCACTTTCCCGAACAACCGGCCCCTTTCGAAGTTGCGGTGTGCAATGGCGGCCACGCCGTGGTCGGCGGCCGCGGACAACAGACGCTGCTCGGCCTGACGGGTGGCGATTGAATACGGGAACTGCACATAGTCAATCTTCTCCTTCGCGATCCACGACGCAAGGTCGTCAAATGCACCGGGTGTGTAATGCGTAATGCCCACATAGCGCACCCTCCCCTGTTCCACCAGATCACGTATCGACGCCAGCTGGGTCCGCGTATCGACCAGGTTATGGACCTGCATCAGATCGATGTGATCGGTAGCCATGAGGCGGAACGAATCTTCCATCTGCGCTTTTCCGGCCGACTTCCCCGTGGTCCAGACCTTGGTGGCAAAAAATATCCGATCGCCGACATTCAGGCCGGTAAGCAGGTCTCCAACGACGCGCTCGGCCCTGCCGTACATTGGTGACGAGTCCACCATTGTGCCGCCGCGTTCGATAAACGAACGAACGACTTCACGCAGCGGCGCCAGCTCGCTGTCACTGGAGTTCACATCGAAAGTCCGGGATGTCCCCAGCCCCACTGCCGGAATACTTTCGCCACTGGAAGGAATGGCGCGCATCAACTGCCGGTTACCGTCCGCGAGCGTTGTTTTCAAACCAGGCAACATCATCGCTCCGGCTGCAGCGAGACCCGCCTTTAGCACCTGTCGTCGGTATTCATTCTGCATCGTGAACTCTCCTGATAATCTGTGTACCTCGCTACTCATATTGACGAGGCGCACGGGTTGACGAGGCGCACTAGCGGCCAACCTGCACCGGAGTTATGGGATTCCGGGCATCTACCGGCTCCAGCCGCCTGCGAGCCTGTCCGAGTTGCCAACCGATGACCAGCCATACCGCGGCCACCAGGGCACCCACCGCGGCAATGCCTGATGCCATCATTCCCAAGGCGGCCAGGCCTGCGTATACCCAGCCGCTGACAGCGTCTCCGCCACGGTACACCACTGTATCGACAAAATTCTTGGATTTATACTTGTCCGCGCGCGCCAACACACTGAACAGCATCTCACGTCCGGGCCGGGCGATGGCATAGTTACCAGCCCGCCGCAGAACCTGCACACAAACCAGCACGATCAGGACCGGATAAAAACTGAGCACCACGAATCCGACGATCACGATGGCCGGCACCAGCGCCAGCATCACGGGCAGACCCCACCGCTGGGCAATACGCCCGGTTACGAAGATCTGCAGACCAATAGTGAGTCCGTTTGTGACCAGGTCCATCATCGCGAAAATACGTGTTCTGTCGCTGGACTCCGTGAACGCATCTCTGACGATTTCGGCCTGGGTGAAGTACAGAAAGGTCGAAATCATGGTGTACAGCAACACATAGGTGCATATACCCAACAGGTAGGGTGATTGCACCACACGCCTGACACCATCGAAGATTCCGCCGCCCAGGGCTTCGGAATCAGCTTGTTGCTGCTGTCTGGCCCAACCACGGAGCCGGTAAACACAAAGCAGCGCCAGGCCTAAGAACAAGGCGGAGACAAGCAACAGGTTGATCGGCCCCAATGCACCCACCAGCAGGCTGGTCAGCGTGGGCCCGGCTACCGCGCCTGCGCTGCCCCCCGCCGCGATAAAGCCGAACAAACGCCTTGCTTGCTCGCTGTCGAACAGATCCACCATAAAGGACCAGAATACCGATACGACGAACAGGTTGAATACGCTGACCCATACAAAAAAGACCCGGGCCAGATATTGCGGCGGCACCAGTTGGCTGCGGGACAGAAAGTAAAACAGGACAATATTGAAAATGAAAAAACCGTACACCATCGGCAGCAGTTTCGCTCTTGCAAACCTCGAACTCGCCCAACCGAATACCGGAACGGCACACAACATCGCCATGAAGGTAGCTGTAAACAACCACTGCAGGTTCTCTACACCGCCTTGTATGCCCATCTCGTCCCGGACCGGGCGTAAAACGTAGTAGCCGCAAAGCAGACAGAAAAAATAGGCGAATGAGTACAGCAACGCCCTCAGTTCGGCGGGTTTTACCGAGACGAATCTATACAGCCAGTGCAATGACTTCCCGAATGCGTTGTGTCGAATAGCGGGCCGGTTTCATTTTGCTACCACTCGCCGATATTTTCCATCGACGCCCAGGGTTCGGCCGGCGGCAATGAATCGCCCTTTTGCAGCAACTCTATGGAAATGGCATCCGGGGTGCGAATAAATGCCATGTGGCCGTCTCTGGGTGGCCTGTTGATAGTGACACCGGCGTTCATCAGGCGCTCGCACACCTCATAGATGTTGTCGACCCGGTAAGCGAGATGGCCGAAATTACGCCCCCCGGTGTACTCCTCCGGATCCCAGTTATAAGTCAGTTCCACGATAGGCGTACTGCCCGCTTTTGCACGCTCGACATCAGCGGAGGCGGCCAGATAAACCAGTGTAAAGCGGCCCTGTTCACTTTCGTAGCGGTCGACTTCCGACATGCCGATCTTGTTGCAGAAGAAATCGAGTGATTCTTCAAGGTTCGATACACGAACCATGGTGTGCAGGTATTCCATATAAAACCTCTGGGTTAGGGATCGAACTGAATGATAGTGACCCGGAGAAAATAATGCATCCACAAGCCAATGATTATTAACATAGGACAACTTGAAGATTCTATATACTGCGCACACCAGAACACTTTTTCTGTCAATATGCCTGCTGAACGGGAATCACGTTCGCTTTTTTCTGGAATCCATCGCTGGATTGACGACACTATAGTATCTCTCGGGCGGGAGATGCGGGTTTCCTATTTACCGCCGTTGATGGTTTATATCGCCGCCGGTGTATCGGGCCTGACGGGTATTGTCGGCACATTTTTCGTCAAGGACTATCTCGGATTACCCGCGGCTTTCCTGGCAGCGCTGGGGTTCTGGGCCGGCATCCCCTGGGCGCTCAAGATGCCCCTGGGCCATCTGGTAGATCTGTTCTGGAGGTGGAAATCCGCGCTGGTGTTCCTCGGGGCCGGCCTGATCGCGGCCAGTCTCAGTATAATGGTGGGTCTCGTAGGATATACGGATAACATGCGCCAGGTGATGGCGGTGGAGGCCTGGTTTGTGGTGAGCACACTGCTCGCCCCGGTGGGTTATGTGGTCCAGGATGTAGTCGCTGACGCAATGACCGTTGAAGCGGTCCCCCGCTTCGACGAAAAGGGGGCGGAGATAGGCCAGCAAAGTCGCCGCCTGATGCACACCACCATGCAGACCCTGGGCAGAGTGGCAATTATCAGCGGCACGGTGCTCGTCGCAGTCATCAATATAGTAATGTTTGCCGATGCCCGGGAACTCGAAGAAGCGGCAAAGGCGTCGATATATTCCAGAATCTATATGATGGCGATGATCATCCCGGTGATATCGGTGTCGGGGGTGCTGTTGGGAGGATACCTGAAATTTCAGCGCGTGAGACGGTTCGGCAAAGAGGGCTTCAGCCGAGACCAGATACGCTCGATGATGAATGTTCAGGAAGAAATACCGGAGCCGAACTGGTGGATTCTTGGAGGAAGCCTGGCATTCGTTGCCTTCACTCTGGGCATGGGATTGAGCGACATCCCATTAAGCCAGGAGATCATATTCGCCGGTTCCATGACGATCATCATTTTTTTGATATCGAAGATCACCTCCTCACTCGACCAGAACGCACGCCGCACCCTGGTTGGCACCGCCGTTCTGGTGTTCGCGTTCCGCGCCCTGCCCGGACCGGGGGCGGGAGCCTCATGGTGGATGATCGATGAACTGGGCTTCGATCAGCAGTTCCTGTCCGTTCTGTCGTTGATCGGCAGCACCCTGACATTGCTCGGCATGTTCATCTTCCGCAGATTCATGGCGGAACGATCCATGGCTTACATTATCGGATTTCTCACCCTGGCGGGAGCGCTGATGATGTTACCCAACATCGGCATGTTTTACGGCCTGCACCAGTGGACGTCTGCCATCACCGATGGGGTGGTGGATGCCCGCTTCATTGCATTGATCGATACCGCACTCGAATCGCCGCTGGGACAGATCGCGATGATTCCAATGCTGGCGTGGATTGCCAACTCCGCGCCGCCAAACCTGAAGGCAACCTTTTTCGCAGTGATGGCTTCGTTCACCAACATTGCGCTGTCGGCCCGCGAACTGGGGACGAAATACCTGAATAAATTGTTCGTCGTCAGCCGGGAAGTAACCGATAAAGCCACTGGCGATATCACCGTCGGTGCCGACTATACCGATTTGGGCAGCCTGTTGCTCACTGTGGCCGCGATCGGCCTGGGCATCCCGTTCATAGCCATCGTGCTGGTCAGGATCAGTCCGTTGAAGAGTGTCGGCGACAAATAACCCGGCAACGACTGATTGCAATGCGATAACCGGCGGCGTGCTAGAATCCCGCGATCAACGAGGAGGAGACTTTGCCGTGAAGCTTAAACCAGAACAGCACTTCAAGACCCGGGAAGTACATGCGGGGGTGAGTCCCGACCCGGTCACAGGGGCTATCCTGACACCCATCTATCAGGTCACGACCTACGTCCAGGAATCCGTGGACGACTACATGGCCAAAGGCTATTCCTACAGCCGTTCCGGCAACCCCACCGTGGTTGCACTGGAAAACCGCATCACCGCGCTGGAGGGTGGCGCCGGCACCGCCTGCTTCTCAACCGGCATGGCCGCCACCAGCGCAATCATGATGGCTATGCTCAACAGCGGCGAACACGTGGTGCTATCGGACGTGGTCTACGGCGGCACGCACCGTTTGTCGACCCGGGTACTGACCCGCTTCGGTGTCGAGTTCAGTTTCGTAGATACCTCCGATCCGCAAAACGTACGCGACGCCATCAAGGATAATACGCGACTCATATTCACCGAAACCCCGGCCAACCCGACGCTGAAACTCACCGACATCGCGAAGGTCTCCGAAATTGCCCGTGAACACGGCATTCCGCACTGCGTGGACAACACTTTCCTGACGCCCTACTTCCAGCGGCCTCTGGAACTCGGCGCCGACCTGTCCATGCACAGCACGACCAAGTACATCGACGGCCACAACGTGACGGTGGGCGGATCGGTGACCGCCGCCACCACGGAGCACCTGGAACAGATACAGTTCGTACGCAACTGCCTGGGTTCGAACATGTCACCGATGGTCGCATTCTTCACTCTTCAGGGGTGTAAGACCCTGAGCACGCGACTGGAAGCCCAAACCTCGGGCGCAATGAAAATCGCACACTTTCTGGAGTCCCATCCGATGGCCGAGCGGGTCGCCTATCCTGGTCTCGACTCGTTCCCGCAGCGGGACCTGGCCCACAGCCAGGCCAGCGGATTCGGCGCAATGCTTTGGTTCGAGGTCAAGGGCGGCGTCGATGCAGGCAAAAAACTGATGAGCACACTGGAACTGTGGAGCCTGGCGGAGAACCTCGGGTCGGTGGAATCGCTGGTCACCCATTCGGTCACCATGACCCACGCCGATATGGATCCGGCGGACCGTCGGCGCGTCGGTATCAGCGACGGCCTGGTGCGATTGTCGGTGGGTCTGGAAGACCCGGATGATCTGATAGCCGATCTGCGGCAGGCGCTGGATGCTCTTTGAACAATGACGTAATTGCCGTCATAACCCGTATTCAATTAAAACCGGGCAATGATCGGAAGGGGTACGGCGCTTTTTGTCCCGGTGCCCGGAGTCATAGTCAAACCGGGTGAATGACCCTGCTATCAATCGGGGCAGGGCCACTTTGTTCAGGACAAAAAAATCGACGGGATTGCGATGATGCAGGCCTGTATTCCGCCAGCAGGTCGACGCTTCCCCGTCGGGCAAACGGAACAACTCGAGGCCTGCCGGATTTCCATCGTCCAGAGCCAGCCACAGGTGGTCGTCTTCATCGTAGACGTCAAACGCCCGGTTGAAATCGCCCAGCACGATGAACGGGACGCCCTCCCGGGTACGTTCGTCGATCCATGTCTCCAACGGTTCGATCTGTTTGGCCAGCGTGCGGCAATTTTCATTTCCCGGCCGGAGCAGGTTCCCTCTAAAGCACCCTGACTTAAGGTGGAGATTCAGCAAATACAGGACCCGGCCGTATCTTTCGACGCGAAGCTCTACACCCCGGCGCGTTGGTCGCCGGGATTTGCCATGGAGGACACTTAGCGCGGCATTGTCCACTTTGACGATCCTGTCGAACACATTTTTACGCACCGCGAATCCAGTGTATATTCGATCCGACACCCGGGCAGATTCAAGATCTGCCTCATAACGACCGGAAAAATAAAGTTCATATTCCGACTCCGGAAACAGTCGTCGGGCAGCTTTGGGGCCGTTGACTTCCTGTAGCGCGACCACATCTGCATGCAGACGATGCACGTATTGCCGCAGCACTGCGAAATCCTCGTCAACCCGGACCGGCGCCCTGGGTCGCAGGGCTTCCCCGGAAACATGATGCAGATTATTCAGGTTCCAGCTGGCAATGCGGACGGGATCCGAATACGCGGTGTTCACCACCAGCAACAACCCGGCCAGCGCTCGCTTCCGGATCAATGCCGCCCACCCTCATCCATTCCAGCCTCCCTCCCATTGACAGGTATCGTCCCGACCGATCATACCGGAAACGCAATAACGTCGTCTATCGGCACCCTGAAGCCATGGTAATATCTTTAGGAGCCCATCGGCATATGTGACTATCTCGCCGTACACGCGTAAAATTCTGCACACTGCACTATTGTAAAACGAGATGAAACTGACCGTCGAACAATTTCGGGCATGGGAGCGGAAAAGCATCACCCTGGTGGGAATGTCGGGTGTGGGCAAGACCCATCTGTCCAATATGCTGCGCCGGCAAAACTGGTTCCACTATTCGGGGGACTACCGGATCGGAACACGATACCTGAGCGAGCCGATACTCGACATCATCAAGAAACAGGCCATGGAGATCCCCATGCTGAGAGAGTTGTTGCGCTCGGATCACATTGCCATTGAAAATCGGATCAGCGTGGACAACCTTGGGCCCGTATTGAGTTTTGTCGGGAAACTCGGCAACCCCGAGAAAGGGGGCGTGCCTCTGCGTGAGTTCCGATACAGACAAGAACTCTATCGCAAGGCCGAGGTGGACGCCATGAAGGACGTACCGGAATTCATCCGCAAGGCCCGGGAAGTGTTCGGCTACAACAATTTTATCAACGATGTTGGCGGAAGTTTATGCGAACTGCAGGATACGGAAGTGATCGACATCCTGGTTCAACACACTTTGATTCTGTATATCGAGGTCAGCCACGGGGATGAAGAACAGTTGCTCCGGCGCGCGGAAAATGATCCGAAACCCCTATACTACCGACCCCAGTTCCTTTCCCATTATCTGGCCATCTACCTGGAACAGAACGACTTGCCTTATGCAGCGCTGATTGACCCCGACGACTTCACCAGATGGATTTTCCCGCACCTGTTCCATTCGCGCATTCCCCGTTACGAGGTCATCGCCGATCCCTATGGTTACACCGTGACTTCCACGGAAGTAGCCGGGTTGCGCGACGAAACCGACTTCCTGGATTTGCTCGAAACCGCAATTAGCCGCAACAATCCGCCTCACGCGGCGGCCACGGGGTGACGGTATGCCGTTGGTTGCACATAACGACTTACCTACTTTCGAGCGCCTGAAGAAAGATGGACAGCCCGTACTCGATTCGGCGAAAGCGGGCCACCAGGACATCCGTGAGTTACACATCGGCTTGCTGAACATGATGCCGGATGCCGCGCTGGCCGCAACCGAGCGCCAGTTTTTTTCGCTAATCGGGCAGAGCAATCAGATCGCTCAGTTCCATATCCACCCGTTTTCAATCGATGAACTCAAACGTGAAGAATATGCACAAAACCATGTCGACCGCTACTATGAACCTTTCGAGAAAATACGTGAAGACGGCCTCGACGGCCTGATCATTACCGGCGCCAACGTAACACATACCGACTTGAAAGATGAACCATTCTGGAATCCTCTGATCGAGATCATAGACTGGGCAGTGGACAATGTAACTTCGATCCTTTGCTCCTGCCTGGCGACACACGCAGTCCTTCAGTTCAGGCATGGGCAGAAGCGAATCGTTCTGAAAGAGAAGCAGTGGGGAGTATATTCACACCGCATCGTGGAACGTGGACACCCCATTTTGCAGGGTATCAACACAAAGTTCGATGTGCCCCATTCACGATTCAACGAAATGACCCGTGAGCAGTTCGAACTGGCAGGATGCCGGGTGCTGGCCGAGAGTGACGAGGCCAAAATTCACATGTGCATAAGTGAAGATATGTTCAAGTTCGTTTTCTTCCAGGGGCACCCGGAATATGACAGCATCAGCCTGCTAAAGGAGTACAAGCGGGAAGTCATGCTTTATGCAAACGGGGTCCGGGAAGACTACCCGTCGTTTCCAGACCACTATTTCCGACCACTGGAGCGGGCAATACTGGACGAGTATTGCGGAGACCTGGAAGATGCCCTGGACAAGGAACGACCCATCCCCGGGTTTCCGGAACACCTGATCACGCAGAGCCTGCACAATACCTGGCATGATACCGGCGTCGCCGTGGTGGG
>CAXMTM010000189.1:0-8855 GCA_964196385.1 Arenicellales bacterium | reverse complement strand
ACTTCGCGCTGCTGCCTCATCTCACGGTCCTGGGTAATATCGCTTTCCCACTCGAAATACAGGGCATCGACCGCAGAACCCGGGAGCAAAGGGCGCTCGAGATCATCGAACTCGTCGGCCTCAAGGGGCGGGATTCGTACTACCCGCGGGAGCTATCCGGTGGCCAGCAGCAACGGGTGGGTATTGCCCGTTCGCTTGCTGTGGAACCGGAGATCTGGTTCCTCGATGAGCCGTTTTCCGCCCTGGATCCGCTCATTCGCCGTGAGATGCAGGACGAATTCCTGCGACTGCAATCCGTTCTTA
The DNA here is from genome assembly GCA_964196385.1 of Arenicellales bacterium. Classification (GTDB taxonomy): domain Bacteria; phylum Pseudomonadota; class Gammaproteobacteria; order Arenicellales; family JAANXG01; genus JAHEKE01. The sequence continues at coordinate 8,552 of CAXMTM010000189.1, read as the reverse complement.
AAAAGAGCATCGCATTCATCACCCATGACTTCGATGAAGCCATCAGGCTGGCCGACAGGATTGCGATCATGAAAGACGGAGCGGTCATCCAAATCGGCACTCCCGAGGAACTGATCACGCAACCTGCTACGGACTACGTTGCCGAGTTCACCAAAGACGTGTCCCGGGCCAGGGTGCTGACAGTCAAGACCATAGCCACCGCGCCTCGTGAAGGAAAGACATATACAGACGTAGTCCGCGCCAACGAAAAAATACAAACCATAGCCGAACAGCTCCTGAACAGCGATCAGGTATTCGGTGTCGCCGATGAAAGCGGACAAATTATCGGCGAAATCAACCGCAAAGACGTTACACGTGTTCTGATCGGCAGTACGTAATCAATGCAGGCGGCTGAGCTTCATCGTTCCGGAGTATCGAAAAATTACGCCCACGGTTGGGTGGCGGTATACGGCCCCTGGTGTCTGCTGCTGATACTTGTCGGGGCGATATTCGCGATGGCGGAATATATGCCCTGGGCATTCAAGTATCCCCGTGGCTGGGTCATCCCCTTGAAATACTGGATATCGGACTCGATGAAATGGCTTTACGAGGATGCGACCTTCGGGCTGTTTACCTTCAAGGAGTTGACCAGGGGATTATCGTGGCTTCTGGAGTGGCCGCTGACACTGGCCAAGAGCTTTTTGTCTACAGGTTTCCTGGAAGGGCAGGGCAGCGATGCCGTGGTCGTCTGGCCACGTCTGACCTGGGTTGCGTTGATGGCTTGTGCGGTGCTGATTGCCCTTTCAGTCGCGGATATCGGTCTGGCGTTGTTCGTGGCGGCCTGTTTTCTGTACCTGGTCGTATTCGGGCAGTGGGAAAGCGCCATGGTGACGTCCTCATCTATAGTCATCGCGGTGCCGCTGGGGGCTTTCGGAGGCCTGTCTCTGGGTGTGGCGGCGCACCGACACCCCTTATTCAAGAAGATCCTCACCCCCATCCTGGATCTGATGCAGACGGTGCCGGTGTTTGCATACCTGGTTCCAATACTGGTCCTGTTTGGTTTCAGTCCGGTGGCCGCCATGATCGCGACCATGATCTACGCCTTGCCTCCGATGGTCCGCAACACCATGCTGGCGTTGCAGCGGGTGCCGTCCGAGATCGTGGATTTCGGGCACATGGCAGGATGTTCCCAGCGCCAGATGATGTGGAAAGTTATGATTCCATCGGCGCGCTCCGGACTCATGGTCGGCGTTAATCAGGTAATAATGCTGTCGTTGAACATGGTCATTATTGCATCGATGATCGGGGCGGGAGGATTGGGCCGGGACGTGCTGACGGCGTTGCGGCGTCTCGATTTCGGTGGGGGTCTCGAGGCCAGCATCGCCATTACCCTGATTGCGATCGCGCTGGACCGGGTTTCCCAGGCGTTTGCCCACAAACCACCCCCGGCCCATGGCAAGACAGAGAAAAATTTTCTGTCCCGCAACCCCTACGTGATCATGTCTCTGGCTATTATCGCCGGCACCTGGGTTCTGAGTTCGGTAATTCCCGCGATCCAGGTCTATCCCGAGTCCTGGCAGATCACTTCCGGTGCCATGATCAATGACTTTATGCAGTGGCTGAATATCAATTTCTACGACACCATCGAGGCGGTGAAGTCATGGTTGCTAATTTACGTGATGATTCCGTTCAAGCGTTTTTTGCTGGCACTGCCCTGGGTGGCCCTGGTCGGAGCGGTGGCGATTTCCGGTTACCGCCTGGGCGGCATCAAGCTGGCTCTGTTGGTAACAAGTCTGCTCACCTTCATTGTGGTCACCGGGCAGTGGCCCAAGACCATGGTGACACTCTATCTGTGCGGTATTTCCGTATTTATCGCCAGTGCAATCGGTATCCCGATTGGCATCTGGTCGGCCCGGCACGAGCGCGCCAACCGTGTGGTACAGGTTGTCATCGATACACTACAGACCCTGCCCGCATTCGCTTACCTGATGCCTGTAGTGATGTTGTTTCGGGTAGGGGACTTTGCGGCGATGCTGGCGGTGATCGCCTATTCTCTGGCGCCTGCGATCCGCTACAGCAATCTCGGTATCCGACAGATCGATCCCGCCCTGATCGAAGCCGCCACGGCCGTTGGTTGCAACCGCAGACAGCTGTTGTGGAAGGTCCAGTTGCCCCTGGCCCTGCCGGAAATTATGCTCGGTATCAATCAGACCATCATGCTGGCGCTCAGTATGCTGGTTATAACCGCGCTGGTGGGGACACGTGACCTCGGACAAGAAGTTTATATCGCACTGACCAAGGCCGATATTGGCAGGGGACTGGTGGCCGGAATCTGCGTCGCTTTCATCGCCATGACTGCGGATCGGCTGATCTCATCGTGGAGCGCGCGGCGCAAGAAGCTTTTAGGGGTCGAGTAACCGGCCTGCCGGAAACACGATTCGGGATAACCGAATTAGGCGGCTAGTTCTCAGGTACGATCCTGTTCCATCCGTGTACGTCCCCGGCCACGCCAGTCTGGATATCGACGATGGATTTGTAAAGCCATTTGCTGGACAGAGCATCCTTGCCGGTGTCGAGATCGATAACCCGGTCCTTATAGGCGATTCGGCCCACCGGTGTAATCACCGCGGCGGTACCGGCGCCGAACACTTCGTTCAGGCTGCCGTCATCGTAGGCGGCAAACACCTCTTCCATGGATATCCGCCGTTCTTCGCATTGCGCTCCCGTGTCCATTAGCAGTGTCAGTACGCTGTCCCGGGTCACGCCGGGCAGGATAGTGCCGTGCAGAGGCGGAGTGATGAACGTATCTCCGATCTTGAAGAAGATATTCATCTGCCCCACTTCTTCCACAAACTCATGGTCGCGCCCGTCCAGCCACAAGGTCTGGTCATAGCCGCTATCTATGCTGTCGCTTCCCGGTCGCAGAGTTGCGGCGTAGTTGCCACCGGTTTTTGCAAAACCGGTCCCGCCCGGGGCAGCGCGCGTGTACTTTGGCTCTGCGCGCAGAGATATGCCTCCGGTACGCTCGGAAAAATATTCCTTGACCGGGGAAGTGATCACCAAAAAGAGATACCTGTTCGCCGCTTTCACTTGCAGATTTGGTTCGGTGGCGAAAACCAGAGGGCGTATGTATAACGATTCACCTCTGGGCACAGGGACCCAATTTTTGTCCACACCCACCAGTTGTTCTACAGCTTCGCAGAAGAGGTCCCCGTCGATAGGCGGGATGCACAGACGCTCGCAGGATCGCCGTAACCTGGCGGCATTCATATCCGGTCTGAAAATTCGGATTTTTCCATCGACCCCCCTAAATGCCTTCAATCCCTCGAAAATGGCCTGACCGTAATGCAGACAAAGCGCGCCGGGATCTATCTTGAATGGCCCATAGGGCAAGATCTGCGGACTGTGCCACCGGCCCTCACTGAACTCACAGCGGAACATATGATCGGAAAAATCATCGCTGAAGTCGAGATTGTTGAAATCAACGGCGTCGAGCCGGCTGCGGGCGACCCGGGTTATGGGCAAGGAATGGTGTTTCAATAGTGGTTCCATCTCGGACAGGCTCCTTGGCTTATCGGCAGGGCATTTTAGGGGATAAGCCGTCAATATGAAATGAGCGTGTTTGCACTCGTAACATTTTCCCACAAAACGGACGGCGGCTGGTACGGCAAGGAATAGATGTAGAATGCCGGTTTGAACCGGAACCGAATGCCATGCTCAAACCGACAGGAATCCGGGGGCAGGTTGAATCCGTCCTCATCAACACGGATCGAGACAAGACCCTTGCCAGCGAACGAACCCATACCGTCAACGCGACGTATGCCGGGTTCGAAGGTGAGGCGCACGGAGGATTGACCCGGGCATCATGCTCTCGTGTAAAACTGCAATATGATCCGGGTACGGAGATCCGGAATACGCGTCAGGTCTCGGTATTATCGATGGAGGAGTTGGAAATTATTGCCCGCAACATGGATGTGAGTCACATCGAGCCGGATTGGGTGGGGGCAAATATCCTGATTTCGGGCATTCCCGATTTCAGCCTGCTGCCGCCATCGACACGGTTGATCTTCGGGGGCGGAGCGTCGATCGTGGTGGATATGGAGAACGGGCCTTGCAAGTATCCTGGCGAAGTGATCGATCGTTATTTTCCCGGTGCCGGCGGACGGTTCGCCAAAGCTGCCCATCATCTTCGCGGCATAACAGGGTGGGTGGAGAGGGAAGGGAGTATTTCGACAGGAGACGGCGTAGTAGTGCATCTGCCGGTACAGCCCGAGTATCCGCATATGCCTGCAACATAAAACAAAGGTCGGGCCCATCGCTGTCCCTGCACCCAGACCTCTCCCTCCTCGCATTCGCGAAGCGCTTTATGAGGGTGAAGCTTCTTAGAATAAAGGGGTCCCAAGTGTTATGATAATGATTATTTGTTCAGGGCAGTAGCGTGGAACTGACGCGCGCCGAAATGCTCTTTATGCGACCGTATTTAAAGGAAAGCTAATCATGATCATCTTTGCTGATATTGAAATTCAAAACGGGCAGTCGGTGAATCGTACTCGCGGCAAGGAGAAAGAGCCCAGGGTTTACGATATTTCACCGCTCGAAGCGGCTATAAAATTTGCGGATGCCGGTGCGGAATGGCTGCACGTTATAGATATCGACAGCAGCCTGCACCATGGGCAATTTAACTACGAACTGATCTGCAAAATCATCGATGCCGTGGATATCCCTGTTCAGGTGGGTGGTGGCATCCGCACCAGGAGCGACGTTGACTGGTGGATCGAGCATGGTGCCGCACGCGTCGTTCTGGGCACTGCTGCGATCATGGATCGTTTGTTCACTATGGAGGTCTGTGGCCGGCATCCCGGTAAAATCGTTATTTCGATAACCGGCAAGGACGGTTACGCGATGATTGACGGATGGCGCACAAAAACTTCCTTCACAACTCTGGAACTCGCAAAGTCGTTCGATACCACCGGTGCCGCCGCCATTATATATACCGACCTGGATCGATTCGAAGGCGGCCGGGAAGTTGGGCTTGCTTCGACCATAGAAATCGGTACGGAACTCACGATTCCATTGATCTCAACGGGAACGGTCGAAACCCTCGATGACGTATCCGCATTAGCGCTTCTGCCGAATATCGAAGGCGTAATTATAGGCAGGGCGCTGTTCCAGGGGGCGATGGATCTCGCCGACGCAATCAAAATCTCACGAGCCTCACATGTCGATCCGGAAGTGGCCAGAGATGGTGTGGCCCCGATGCTCAACGAGGTGTCGGGTGTACGGATCAGGAAACTCGATTATGTTGTCATATATGTCAGCGACCTGGACCGTGCGGCGAAGTTTTACGAAGTACTCGGCTTAACCAAAGATGAAGACCACGGATCCGGTGGGGGCAATTCCATTGTTATGCGTCACCACACCGGTGTTGTCTTCAACCTGATGGATCAAAAGGAGCAGGATTGCGTATATCCTCCAATCGCTCTGGAAGTCGGTTTGCTTTCGCAGACGCAGGCCTTCCTGGAATATAACGACATCGATATTGTCGATTCCTCCGACGACGGCAAATGCGGTTCGATCCATATCAAAGACCCGGATGGAAACCTGATCGAACTCAATCATTATCAATAGACGAGGAACGCGGATTCAGAAACGAATGGCGCTTAGGCCCGCGCCAAAATAACTTCACATTTTGGCATCACATCTTCACACCATCTTTGGCCGCTCTTCAATCGCGAAATCCTCGACGTAGCCCTGCTATGCCTGCGGATTCGCTCAATCGTCGCGTCCAAATCTGCTCGCCAACTCTGTGAACTTATTTTGGCGCGGACCCTTACCTGGTGTCCATCCAGGAACTTCAGCAACCGTCATTCCGATACAGGTCGGAAAAACGAAAACAGGGTTTACAAATAACGATTCTGCTTAACCTGGACCAGCAAGCAGAACTCCCCGGGCGAGTAGATCAGCGCGGCGAGTAACTACTTGTCGGCGACCATCAATCGTTCCCCTATCGCCAGTTGATCTTCGTTTAAAAAATCCGCGGTGAACCTGGCCAGGCTGCGATAAAATTCCGTTTCCGAATTCGCAATCACCTTTTCCATGAAACTGAAGACCCAGGTGCCGATGAATCTGTTGAAGAATTCCTTTTGGAATCGTATTGCGTTAAGCGCATCCTCTGCATTTCCCTTCTTCCATGCGCTGCTCTCGTCCTGTAACAGGTGCGCTAAAAACTCAAACTGTACACTGATGTGATCCGGCATCTCTTTGAACCGGCTGCTGTAATCAAAGCCCGCTGCCTCGATGTATGCGCTTACTTCCCGCGACTCGACACCCTTTAACAGGCCGGAGGCCTTTGGTCTTTGCAGCGACTCGTAGGGCGCCAGACGACCATCCGGGGAAAATAAAAACAGACGGGTGAATTCCACCGCCAGCAACTCCGCCAGTTCGTCCGGTGGGACTTCGATCAAATCTTTGCCCAGGGCCAGGCCGACCTCATCCATGACCATCATCATCTCTTTCGATCTCAGTTGTTCCAATGCCTCCACGCCCAGCGTTTCCAAAAAAAGGGTAGCCAGCAGAAAGTACAGGTCTGCGCGCTGACTGACTTGTTCGGCCAGCTCATTCGACCCGACAGCAGCTTCCCTGCTGCTGTCGGTCTTCAGACATTCCGGTGTCATGCCCTTTGTACCTGGACCACGGTATCCATAAAGCACAACTTTCCATTGATGGGGTCCGGGGCATTGGCTATCATCCAGTTGGGGTGAGTACCGTGGCGGCCCTGCCACCAGATATTTTCCGAACCAATGTCCTGACCAACGGGTGATTTATTTCCCGAGGCGTAACGCCCGTACTGCCAGTGACCGAAGTGATGTGAGATAGCGACCACCCCTATATTCACGGCCGGCGTGACCCGGGCACTGGTTTTGATTTCACCGATGGGCGATTTCAGCACGATTTCGTCGCCGTCCTCGATCCCCTTTTTCGCTGCATCGATCGGATTTATCCAGGCCGGATTGTCATGACCGATCTCGGTAAGCACCTTGCAATTCGCTGAGCGCGAGTGAATCTGCGTCGCCAATTTATAGGTAGTGAGAATCAGGTCATCCGGGCCCATTTCGGCATGACCCGGGATCGGTGTCCATACCGGCATGGGGCTGAATCCAGCGTCTTCCACGATATTTGAATAAATTTCCAGAAACCCGGATTTATTTACCTTGTCGGGTTTGAATCCGGAGTACACCTGGTTCCCGATGCGCTGCCCGACATAACCCTTATACGCTTTCTTGGTGCCGGCATAACCTTTGTGGAGCGCTTCTTCAGCCGATTCAACATGTACCTTCATGTAGTCCCAGTAGACACCGGTGTCTTCATCATAGACCACCGAATCCATCTCATATGTTTCCGGTTTCAGCACCTTGGCGTAGGAGAAGTATTTGGGTTTGGCAGCCGGATCGTGGTAAACGCCGGCCACTTTCATATACTCGAAGCCGCCCGCGGCTTTGACCTCGGGCGTCATCTCGCAGGAAAGTCTAACGAATTCTTCCTTGTTTTTAACGCCGAGAGGGAACCCTAATCGTTCCGCCAGGTCGCAGACCACATCGCCGAAATCGCGGCACTCGCCCATGGGGGGAATGGCGGGCTGGCGAATGTAGAATTCCGGAATCTGCACCGGTGAGACCATGTCTTCCCAGTCCCAGCGTTCCGTATAGGGCGGCTCGGGCAGAATCAGATCCGCCAGTGCCGCTGATTCGTCGTAGAACGGATTGACGTTGACGTAAAAGGGAATCAAGGACTCGTCCTTGAGGACATCAATATTTTCCTGCACCTCGCCGTTGGCATAAACCGGCGTGTACATGTAGGTCATGTATATATCCGGCCGGCCGGCACTGCCGTCCTTGATCATTTTGAGCACGTTGTGGCTCATGTGGTGTGTCGGTAGTGCCGCAGCGCCCTTGGGACCGTCGACGATTTTCAGCTTCCTGGCCTTGGGTTTGTTCTTCGGGCCCTTGGGATAGTGCCATTTTGCACCGACCGCTTTGCACCGGCCGCCCGGATTGTCAATATTTCCGGTGATGGATGCCAGGGTCTGCATGGCGCGCTCCGCGTCATTGCCGTTGTAATGCGCAACGGCGCCGCGGTAGCTGATTGCACACGCAGGATGCGTGGTGGCGAACTCGCGAGCGATTCTGCGTATCGCATCGGCGGAGACCCCGCTCAACTCGGCCGCCCACTCGGGGGTGTACTGGGAGAAATGCGCCTTCAGTACCGCAACCTTCTCAGCGAGAGGCGCGTCAGCCTTGCGGGTCACCTTGCAGAATTTCAGGAATTCCTCGCCGGGGCCTTTGTAAAGGTCTTCGCTCATTACCACGTTGCACATGGCCAGGATCACGGCGAGATCGGTACCGGGTTTGATCGGCATCCATTCGTCCGATTTGGCCGCCGTATTCGACAAGCGTACGTCGAACGTTACCATCTTGACGTGGCGGTCCGCTATAGCGCGTATCAACCTGTGCGAGGTGGGGATATGATTGGTGCCCGCCTCCAGCACGTTGGAGCCGAAATTGAGAACGTAGCGG
>CAXMTM010000188.1:0-11736 GCA_964196385.1 Arenicellales bacterium | reverse complement strand
ATAAAGCGCCGTGACGCGGCCGCCGGTCGCGGCCACGCGTTGATTTTTTTCAGTTTCGGGCTGTTGTTTATCGCCACCGCCATCATCACCGTGGAGTACGACATTTTGGTGCCGCTGACCGGTGCCCGGTTCTGGTACGGTTCCTTCTATCTCTGGTTTTCGCTGATAGTGGACATTGCCGGGCTGGCGCTGATCATCGGACTGCTGTACATGATGTATCGCCGAAAATGGCTGGCCCTGCCCAAGCTGGATTACGCCCGGCCGGACCGAAAGGCGGAGGAACCGGACTATGACCGCAGTTGGTATCGAAGGGAAGACTGGCTGTTTCTATGGGCGCTCATTCTGATCGGCATCACCGGCTTCGTGCTGGAGGCCGATCGGCTGATCTGGCTGCAGCACGACCCTGCGGTCTGGGACTATCGCTGGTGGTCGCCCGTGGGCGCCCTGCTGGCGCACACCATGCGGGGCCTGGGCCTGTCGCCCGAGGCAGCGGGGTCTTTTCGCTACATACTATGGTGGCTGCACGGGCTGCTGGCCTTTTCCTTCATCGCGCTGCTGCCCGTCACCAAGGCGAAACACATGTTTACCGCCATGGGCTCGCTGGCCGTACGCGACCCACTGCCGGCGGCGCGACTGCCCAGCGCAGACCTGGAAGACGAAAGCATCGGCTACAAGCAGATCACCGATTTCACCTGGAAGCACCTGCTGCACCTCGACGCCTGCACCAAATGCGGGCGTTGTCATGAAGCCTGCCCGGCCAACGCCACCGGTTTTCCGTTGTCGCCGCGTGACCTGGTGCTGACCTTGCGTGAACTGTCGATGGCAACACTAGAGAAGCGGGCTCTTCCGGAGGCCTCCGCACTGGCCGCCCAGGGCGACGGCATACACCAGGTTCGGGCCGAGACCTTATGGTCGTGCCGCACCTGCGCCGCCTGCGTCGAAATCTGCCCGGTGGGAATCGAACACGTCCCCATCATCGTGGAAATGCGCCGCACCCTGGTGGAGGACGGGGACATGGAGTCGACCGTACAGACAGCGCTGCAACAGATCCAGAACAAAGGCAACTCCTTCGGCGAGAACAAGCGCAAGCGTGCGGCGTGGACAAAGAAGCTCGACTTCACCATCAAGAACGCCCGCAAGGAGGCGGTGGAAGTGCTCTGGTTCGTCGGCGATTTTGCCTCATTCGATCCACGCTACCAGAAGGTTTCCATGGCCTTCGCCCGCATACTGCAGACCGCCGGCGTTGACTTCGGCATTCTCTATGAAGCGGAAATCAATGCCGGCAACGATGTACGGCGGGTCGGTGAGGAAGGATTGTATCAACACCTTGCCGAGTCCAATATCGAGACGCTGGGTGGGTGCAACTTCAAACGCATCGTCACCACCGACCCCCACTCGTTCAATACCATCAACAACGAATACCCGGAGTTCGACGGTAAATTCGAAATCGAGCACGCCAGCACGTTCATTCATCGTCTGTTGGATGAAGGCGTTGTCAAGCTTTCGCACCGCCTGGACCGCCGCGTGACCTACCACGACCCGTGCCATCTGGGCCGGCTCAACCGGGTCTTCTCCGCGCCCCGCGAGGTACTCAATACACTGGGAGCGGAGTTGGTCGAAATGGATCGCACCCGTGAAAATTCCTTTTGTTGCGGCGCCGGTGGCGGTCGTATCTGGATGGCCGATCCGACCGACAAACAAAAACCATCGGAAAATCGTATGCATGAAGCGGCGCAAATAGACGGCCTCGAAGTGTTCGTCGTCGGCTGCCCTAAGTGCATGAACATGTTCGAAGACTCGGTAAAATCCACCGGCAACGAGGCCAATTTTCAGGTAAGGGAACTGATCGAACTGGTCGACGAATGCATGGGTTAATGGCCGGCAATGTTGCTTTCAGGAACCTGCTGGATCAAGTGCTTGATGCCGATGATCCATATCTCGCCGCCGCCTGCCACCCCTATGCCGATCGCCAGCAACGGTGTGCACTGGAAAGTATTTTGTTCGCTACGGCGAAACTGAGGCGGCAATTCGCCGGAGTGATGTACACCCCGCCATCGGTGCTGGACAGCCTGGCCCGGAATGGCGATCAACGCATCCGTTTGCGCGTCGCCAAACATCCGGCCGCGGGCCCGGTCACTCTGGTTAAGCTGGCCAGGCTGGCGCTGGCGGAGGCCGCGGATGATCTATGCGTGCGTCTCGCCGGCCACCGGAACACCCCCCGGGATATTCTGGAAAGCTTGTACATATGCCCCGTGTCCGCCGGGATCAGGCACGCCTTGTGCTATAACCCGCACACGCCGCTGCCTCTGCTGCGGCGGCTTGCGGTGGGCGCGACGCCCGTGGAACTCAAAGGCATTGCCTGCAACCAAGAGGCGGACGATGCCCTGTTGCGACTGTGCTGGGCAAGCCAGGACGAATATCTGCAGGCGGAAGTAGCCGCACACCCGGGTAGCCCCACTGAATTGCTGGACGCGGCCGAGCGTGCCCCGCAGACACTGGTGCGCCGCAAGCTGGCGCAAAATCCGTCACTGCGCGACAGCGTGTTGATACGCTTGCTGGGTGATGCCGAGGCTCGGGTGCGGGCCGCCGCGGTACGCCATTTGAGCACGTCCATAATGGCGGAACTGGACGCGGATGCCTTCGAGCCGTCACACCGGGTGCGGCGGGATCAGGCGCGCCGCAACGGACTGCCCCGGGCGTGGATCGCTCGTCTGGCCGAGGACAGCGATTCCTGGGTGCGCCGCCTGGTTGCCCGCCATCAGCCGGTGCCCGGGGAGACGCTTCACAACCTGGCCGGCGACGCCGTAATGGAAGTGCGGCGCAGCGTGGCGCGCAACCCGGCATGCCCCGCCCGCCTGCTGCAAATACTGGCGTGCGACCTGGACCCATGGGTGCGAGCCGGTGTAGCGTTGCGGCACGATATCGCCGAATCGTTGATTATCGCCTTGTCCCGGGACCACGATATCGACGTGTTGTCGGCACTGGGGAAGAATCCGGGGACCCCGCCAAACATACTCGATCGCATCAGCCGCCATGACGACCGGGATGTGCGGCGGGCGGTGATTTTGAACAAGAGCACGCCGCGCCGGGTGTTGTGCCGGTTATTGGAAGACCCTTACCCGCTCAACCGGGTTTTGCTGAGCAGTCACCACAACCTCGACCACACCGATCTGCGCAGGTTGCTTGACGACCCGGAGCCGACGGTCCGCTTCGCCGGCGCCAAAGCACTGGCAGCGCGCTTGCACTGAACGTCACAGATCAATGCCGCCCGCTAGCAAATGCGCCGGCAGGCTTGTTACGCGTTTGTAGGCTTGTTGCGCGTTTAAAGAGTAGAAAGATCATTGCAGGTGATTAATTATGATAACTTGGGAGGTATTTGAAGTATGAAAATTTTGGTTCCGGTAAAACAGATAGCCACGGTCGACGAGGATTGTGAAATGCGCGACGACGGCAAGGATGTCGATCCCGACTATCTCGATTATGAGTTGAACGAGTGGGACGACTACTCCTGGGAAGAAGCGGTGCGTTTGAACGAGGCGCATGGCGATGAAGTCGAGATCATCCCCGTTACGGTCGGCCCGGAAGAGGCTGAAGACGGTTTACGCCGCTGCCTGGCCAAAGGCGGCGAGCGCGCCATCCGCGTGTGGGACGATGCCCTCGAAGGATCCGACCCGATGGCCATCGCACGGGTGATCACGAAGGTAGCCGAGCGTGAAAACGCCGATCTGGTGTTGGCGGGGACGCTGTCCTCGGATCATGGTTTTGCCGCGACCGGGATCTGTGTTGCGGGCCTGCTCGACTGGCCCCACACAGCGGTGGTGTCGCATCTGGATATCAGCCCCGGTGCCGGGCAAGCGACCTTGCGCCGTGAACTGGAGGAGGGACTGGAGGAGGAAATCACCATACAGTGCCCCGCCGTACTCACCATTCAACTCGGCATCAATACACCGCGCTACGCCTCGCTACGCGGCATCAAGCAAGCCAGGGCCAAACCGGTGGAGGTCCTGTCGCATACCGATCTGGGTTTGGATGACGTCGAGGTCGGCGAGTCCGGATCTCTGTCGCGGGTGCGGCGAATGTTCTCGCCCGAACGCGGGCAGGCGGAGCTTATCGCAGGCACCGCCGCCGAGCAGGCGGCGCGAATCGCCGACATCGTCAAAGCAGCAACAGGGGGTGTGCAGTGAGCGAAATAATGGTCGTAGCGGAACATCGCCGGGGAGAATTGACCGCCGCTACCTTCGAGGCAATCGCGGCGGCGGTCGAGCTCAAACAACACGGCGGCATGACTGTCACGGTAGCGGTGCTGGCCGCGGACCCGTCGGTCTACACCGGCCGGGTGAGCACGGCCGGCGTAGACGAAGTAGTCAACGCGGCGCTTGCAGTCGATGAATTTCAAAACGACATATACGAATCGGTCGTAGACGGCATGATCGGCACGCGCAAGCCGGCGGTGGTACTGCTGCCGCACAGCATAGATGCCTGGGGTTACGCCCCCGCCATCGCTGCGCGCCGCGCATGCGGTTTTGCTACCGATGTGTTCGGGCTCAGGTTTGACGGCGAGGACCTGATCGCGACCCGCGCCGCCTACAGCGAAAAGTTGCACGTTGAACTCGATTTCCCCGGCAAAGAGACCGTGCTCATCACGCTGCGGGGTAACGTGTACAAACCGGCGGCAGGGACTTCTACCCCTGTGGTGACCAGTTTCCAGGCACCGGGCGTGGCGGCGCGCACGGAACACATTGCATTTATTGAACCCGAGTCCAGCGGCGACGTGGACATCACCCAGGCGGAGCTCATGCTGTCGGTGGGCAGGGGTGTGGCGGATGAAGACAACATCGAACAATTCTCGGAACTTGCCGACGCTATGGGTTTTACCCTGGGCTGCTCGCGCCCCATCGCCGACAGCGGCTGGCTGCCCAAATCGCGGCAGGTCGGCCAATCGGGCAAGACCGTGATTAATTGCAGTACCTACCTGGCGTTCGGTATCTCCGGTTCGGTTCAGCATATGGCGGGCATGAAGCACGTGCCCAATATCATCGCGGTCAATACCGACGCCGACGCGTCGATCTTTACCATCGCGCGTTATGGCGTGGTGGCCGACATGTTCGATATTGCCGAGGAACTTAAAAACCACTTCGAATGATCCGGCCCGACATGCCAACTCTGGAGCAGGCGAGGGCCCGGTATCGTGTGCGCAGCGTCCGCTGGGGCTTTTACTGGGCGCTATGGTGTGCGGTTCTGTGGGGCGCCTGGTATGTGCCGGGCACCGCAGTGTGGTATGAGGCGCCGTTCGCCGATGTGGGAACGGGCGGCCAGAGCGAGTTTCTGCTGGCCGCCGCCATAATTACGGCGCTCAGTTCGCTGGCCGTGTTGCTTTTTCTGTTCGTGTGGACCGGTGTACTGGAAAAATGGGGCGAATACGGACGCACTATACGGCAGTTTCGTATATCGAAGTGGTATTACCTCGGCGCCGTGTTCGGTGGGCCCTGCGCCCTGTTCGGCTCTTACCTGGCCATCGGCTACGTGGGCCCTGTTTTTGCCGCGATCGCGGCCTTGATGTACCCGGTGGTGGGTGCGACCCTGGCCCGGCTTTGGTATCACGAGAAAATCAGCGCCCGCGCCGCCGTCGGTATTACCGTCATTCTGATCGGTGGGATATCGATTTACGCCCCCGGCCTGCTGAGTGAGTTTGCAAACCCCGACGGCGGCGCCTGGCTCGGTTATATCGGTGGACTCATGGCCGCCGTCGGCTGGGGTGTGGAAGGCGCCATCGCGGGGCGGGTCCTGGATGTCAGCGATCCTGATGTGGGCATCACGCTCAGGTTCACCGCCGAAGCCTGCTACTGGATATTCGTGATCCTGCCCGCCATTGTGCTGTTCAGCGACGCCGACGTTATGTCGTTGATTGTGTCCGCACTCAATTTCAAGGTCTTGCTTTGGATCCTGCTGTCCGGCGCCAGCTTCGGCTGCTGTTATGTGACGTGGTACAAATCCTTTCCCCTGATCGGCGTCGGTAGAGGCCAGGCCATCGCCGCGCTGTACGGGGTATTCGCGGTGATATTTCTTTCCATCTTCACCTTGAACATGCCCGAATGGTATTTTTTGATCGGCCTGGCGCTGACGGTGTTCGGCGGTTTCGTCATGTTCACTGAACGATCCGAAATGCTTGAAGTGATTCGCGGTACGAATCCCATCTGAGCCGGAATTACATGAAAAAACTGCACATGAAAGGGTTCATTCTACGCCTGCTGGATGAACACAAAGACGGCTTATGGGACTACGAAATCGCACAAAGGGTGCTGGCGGAGTACCATCATTCGGGCGACTACTGGCATGGGGAGGTGCGCGCCACCCTTACGGACCTGTTTTCGGGTTCGCTGCTGGAGGAGCTCGAGGACCGGCTGGATGAAGGCGAATACTTTGGCGCCGGCAAGGTGCTGGTTAAATTCAGGTTGACGCCGTTCGGGCACAGGAGAATGATCGAAAGCGGATTGCTGCTAGTGTAGTGTCCTAAAACAGTCGTAAGTCAGGAGTATAAACATGTCGGATTTCTGGGGTTTTGCCGGTGCGGATATTTTGGCCGTCGTGCTCATCGTAGGTTTGTGCGCGCTGTGCTTATACCAGGCCAGGTCCTGGGTAAAGAAGCTTTGAGCGATACGGGTATAGGCGGTCGCGCGCTCGCGGTGGGCATGCTGGCGGCGGTTGGCGTGGCGGCTACCTGCATCGCCGGCCCCAAACCCCAGACAAACCTGGAACAGATACTCTACGACATGGGGGTCATCGGTTATTGTGGCCTGTCCAGCGACGTGGTTCTGGCAGGATTTAATCGCGAACTCGGGCAGATTATCGACCGCGATGGCATTGACCGGCGGGGTTTGAAGGATGCGCAAAACCGTGCCTTGACCATGGTCGAATGGGAATGGGACAACAGGGGCCTGGGCGGATTTCGGGGATGGTGCAAAACCGAAGGGGAGTCGGCGGCTAAACGTTTCAGGTCAATGCCGTGAGAATTGCGGACCAGCGTGTATTTCTCACCACTACCAGTACCAGCACCGACCATTCGTACTTCCCGGATCGATTGCGTACACCTCTTCAAAACTGTTCTTCGGCAGCCTGGGCACGTCGATTTCACATCCCTGCAACTCGTTCGCCACAACCAGGCACAGAGACAATCTCATCCTGATCGGGTTCCTTCAACCATTTGTGTCGCTGCCTGGATCGCAGTCGACACCGCGACATCTGAATTCATGTGCTGCCATGTCCCCCACCGTCCCAGCCCAATAATATTGTGTTGCCTCGCCCACTCCAGCGTATTTTCGATGGCCCGGGGCTTGGCCCGTGTGTTGAGGGGGTAGGCGAAGGCGTTACTGTATCTCCACCCGGCGGCACGATCCGATCTTGCGCCGTTGGTTTCGGTCCAGTAACCCCGGCTGCCGGCACAAAAATTACTGCGGCACAGGATGCGGTGATGTGCTACGGACTCGTCGGGATCATATACCCAATGCGCTGTCGTACCCGGGCTCTCGCTATGATAGTCAACATCGATGGACGAATACTGCAAGCCGGCGATGTCCGAACGGACCCGTTCCGGAACGCAGCCACCCCGCGGGAATTGCCGGCCGGGCGGGTTATACTCCTGATTTTTACAGGAAAACCTGTCCACATTGGATACCATGAATCGCATTGCCGTCGCCCTGGGCCTTGAAGATACGGCCACCACACTGGACGAACTGCACCGGCTTGACAACTCTATAGGCATGGCCGAGATCCGGCTCGACCTGATGGAGGAATTCGACCTGGATCTGCTCATAGCGAATTCCCCGTGTCCCCTGATAGTGACCTGCCGCCCGCAACGCGAAGGCGGGAGTTTCAGCGGCTCCGAGTCAGAGCGTCTCGAAATACTCAGCCGGGCCAGCGCGCTCGGTTGCGCATTTGTAGATATCGAATGGGACTGCGTGTCAACTTTCCAGAAGCGGGGGAATTCAACACGGATAATCGTATCACGGCACTTCTATGATTCAATGCCCGCTGACTTGTGGGAGCATTACAGCATAATGCGCGGTCAGTCGGACGTGGTTAAACTGGTAGGGTTCGCGGATCAAATTGCCGGCTCGATTTCGATAATCGAGTTGATTGTGAAAGCCGACAGCCCCGTGATTGCCATTGCCATGGGCACCGCCGGGAGGATGACGCGATTGATGGCACCCTGTTTTGACGCCTGCTTGTTGACTTATGCCTCTTCCTCCGCCACCACGGGCACCGCGCCCGGTCAGATCACGGTGAGGGAAATGATCGATCGATTTGGCGTCGATCGTGTCAACACCGACACCGGCATCGATGTACATTTGTACACTGATCCGGCACAGGAACCGGCAGTGCTGGCAATCTGCCGTGGCAATGGGGATCGCTTGCATGTGCCCGCACAGGTGGATGCGGAGCAGGTTGGGCCTGTAGCAAAGGCCCTCGGTCAACTAAGCCCCCGCATTCACGCCACGCTTTTCCAATCCAGCCCAGCCCATCCCTGACGGGCTATCGGCGCCCCTTACCTGCTCACACTCAAATCCTGTTCAAGCACCTTTTCGTCGCCGGGCAATAATCTGATCTCGAGCCTGCGGTTGCGTTCACGCAGTTGCGGGTCATCGTTGTCGGCCACAGGCCGAAACTCACCATAACCCACTGCACGCAGCCGGGCCGCATCTATACCCCGGAGCTGCAGATAGCGTACCGCGCTCGCCGCACGTGCGATGGACAGCTCCCAGTTTGTCGCATACCGTTCACGCAAGGCCCCCAGGATCGGGACGGTGTCGGTGTGACCCTCCAGGCTGATCTGGTGAGTCGGGAACTTGATCAGCGCAGCCGCAATGTGACCGAGCGCCTGACGCCCGGCGCCACTCAGTTCGGCGGATCCGGTATCGAACAATATATCCCCGGTAACGCGGATCACCGTCCGATCGTTTTTGTGTAACTCGATTTCAACATTTTTCGCCGGCAGGCTCGATTCGAGCTTGTATTTGAGATCAGTAATACGGGTCTTGACGTCATCCCGCTCCTCGGCGAGTAATTGCACTTCCGCTTGCAGCAGGTTGATTATCTGCCCGGCATTATCAAGCCGGGTTGTCAGATCGATGACCCGGCCGGCGGATACGGCCAGTTCCAATTTCTTGAGCTTGATTTGCAGGTCCAGACTCAACTGGAGCCGATCACGCTCTTCTCTCGTTTTCTGAAGATCACTGCTTAGCAGCCGGCGTGCGTCCAGCATGCTTTTCAGTTCCGCAGCGAGTCGTTCCCGCTCATTTATGGCTGCATCCAACTTGTCACTCAAGCGTACGCGTTCGCTCTCCAGCCGTTCCAGTTTATCATTTGCCATCTGCAAGCTGGTCCTCAGCTGAATTTGCTCCCCGCTTAGTCGCTCATCTTTGGAATTGGATGCTTGCAGGGTTAAGTTCGTCCGCACCTGTTCACTCTCGAGGTGCTCCCGTTCGGTTTCGGCTTTAGCCAGGCTGCCCCTGAGTTGCTCACGTTCTGTAATTAGAAACTCCAGTTCGGATTCAGCCTTAAGCAGGGAGATCCTGAGTTGCTCACGCTGCGGATCCTGGCGCCCTCGTTCGGATTCGATGATTTGCAACTGTTCAGCGAGGTCATCCCTTTCGGAACGGAGACCTGCAATAGCAGCTTCGAACTCCGCAGCGTCGTCTGGTGATGGTGCAGCCCGATTCGTCAGCAAGGCTATTTGCTGTTTCTCATCCTCGATCCCCGCGGTTCGGCGCACCTCGCCGGAATCGTTTTGCCTGTTCTCCATGAAGTACATCGACCAACCGCCGACGGCGGCGGCTGCCAGAACACTGATCAACCAGGAGGTACTCTTAGTGGCAGGCATTTTTACTCAGATTATATTTCCTGTTCAGGCCAAAGTGTGTCGCAATCCCGGGGCATAACCCCCGGCGGGATACTATCATAGGCACTGGCCCGGAATTTTCAAAAATCTGCACAAAGATCGCGCAGATCCTGGACCGCAATTTTGCCGGGTGGCGGGCCCTGCCTTGACCTTTGAATCCACAAGCAAATATCCGATGCATCGGCGCACCTATGATTATGGTGGTCAATGTCACCACCCACCGAGGAAATATTACTTATGGGATCCTAGGAGCCTGTCCGAGAATAGAAGCCGTAGCGAGGGGAAGCCATTTTGAGTCCATTTTTTCGATCATTTGAGGAGAATAGTTATTCATATCCTTGTTCATGTTTTGGAAAAATGAGCGGGAAAATGGGCCAAAAGGGCTTTCCCGCAGTAGGCTCTCTATTCTCGGACAGGCTCCTAGGGATCACCGGGCAGGCTCCTGGGTCAGCAGATCGTCAATGGTGCGCCATTGCGGCAAAAAACTATCCATAAACTTCTTGAATCTCTTACCGTGTCTGCGCTCCAGCAAATGCACCATCTCGTGCACAACAATATACTGCAGGCAAGGTTCAGGTTTTTTGGCGAGTTCCAGATTGACCCAGATTCGACCCGCACCGATATTACAGCTGCCCCACCTCGTTTTCATCCTTTTCACACCCCAGTGATTGACGGATACTCCGATAACCGGCTGCCACTTCGCTATCAGCGACGGAATCCGCTCTTTCAGTTTTCCTCGATACCACTCACTCAACACCCTCTGCCGCTGGACAACATTTGACGGGTTTCGCACGTGGAGTTCGAGTATCGACGAATCGCGCAAAACGACTTTATTCGCGGATTGTGCTCTTTGCAGACTCAACAGATATCGTTGACCGAACAGCGCGTGATGTTCGCCGGATACATAGCGCATCCGTGTTCGGGAATTCCTCCTGTTTATTTTTTCCCGGTGTGCTTTTATCCACGCCAGTTTGGTCGCTGCGAACACGGATATCTCTGCATCGCTCAACCTTAGAGGAGAAGAAATTCGTGGTCTTCCTTCCTCGGGATCCAGGCTAAGGTAGAGGTTTTTGATGTTTTTTCGCACCACATCTATCACAATGCCGTCCAGGACTATTCGGTGATGTCTCGAATCCATACGGTATTTCAAGACTCAACTACGTTTTCATTTTCGAATTCTCGTCCTGCACCTGAATTCTCTGGTAACCGACGTACATTGCCGTGTCCATTATTGTTCTTCTCGTTCTGTGGCGGACATTATTTTCAGGGCCTGAATTTACAAAGGCTCCTGTTTGCGTACAAATCAGCAAATAATGCGGATCATGCGCATGCCAGGTAAAGAAAGACATTCAGGAACACAACTACGGACCAGCCGGCTGCCACGCCCTTTCCGCTCGCCGTATAATTTTTTATATCGTAACTATTCATTGATTTCGTCTCCATGTCTTGTTCTCCTAAAGTGGAGCCTATGATCCCCGTGCAGGACCCGTGACAATGTGGGAATCACCACACTTTTGCCCATGCGATCGGCGGATCACGCCAAAATGTGACAAATTACCGCCGCCGGTGTTGTGAAACCGCATCTCGTAGCGGTCCCATCAGGGGATTGTGAGGCGTTACAGTTGGGCCCTGACCCAGCGCACGATGTCGCTCGCGCCCATCGCCCCGGGCTGACGCACGGCTTCGCGGCCACCATCGAACAAAATCATGGTGGGAATGCTGCGAATATCAAATCGTGCAGCAATGGCCGGCGCATCCTCGGTATTCAGCTTGGCCAGCCGAACCTGCGGTTCCAGTTCCCGGGCCGCCTGCTCGTAAGCGGGCGCCATCATCTTGCAAGG
>CAXMTM010000187.1:0-10822 GCA_964196385.1 Arenicellales bacterium | reverse complement strand
AGCATGCACAAGGATGCGATACGGGAACTGGGAGAATCCTTCCAGGCGGAGGTGGCCCCCATGGTCGTGGATGTTGAAGGACAGACCACCGAGCTGACGGGATCCGCCGAGGAACAGTTCATCCAGTGGCGGGCGTTGCTGAAAGAGATCTATCAAACTGAAACAGGCTTGCCGGTGCCCTCGATCCGGTCTGATGGTGAATCGGGATCGGCAAACGACCCGCCCGTGCCTGCGACCAGTGCCCGGGACGTGCCGGAAATTCAGGATCCGGTGCCGGATGCCGCCGAGGATATCCCGTAGCCTGGCCTGCAATGTCATGGAGGAAAACAAGGATATAGGTCCCGAAGCATCTGTCGCTGATGCCGGGACTGCGAACCGGCGCCAGGGCCCCCCGCGGGGGCTGCGGGTTTTTCTGCTCGTTATGCTCGCTGTGCTGGTGCTGCTGGTGCTTGCCGTGATATTGCTGCTGCCCGATTATGTCGACCCCGTGCGGGGTCCTGTTGACGATGGTATTACCGTGGTGCAACCCGAAGTTGTACCCCCGTCTGCAACCCAAACCCGGCTTGCCAGGTTGAAACGCGAGGCCGAACGCGCGTTGCAGGAATACCTGCAGCGCCAGGCGATGCTGGAAGCGCATAATGTGACGATCTGGGGCGGCGC
Source organism: Arenicellales bacterium (assembly GCA_964196385.1). Classification (GTDB taxonomy): domain Bacteria; phylum Pseudomonadota; class Gammaproteobacteria; order Arenicellales; family JAANXG01; genus JAHEKE01. The sequence goes on along the minus strand of CAXMTM010000187.1, from coordinate 10,162 downwards.
GGAGTATGACAACGCTTTGCAGACACTGGCCACGGCCGACGCCGCATTCGCCAACGGCGATTTTGGGTCCGCAAAGTCCGGTTATGAAGCCGCCGGTTCCGAACTGGATGACATTGATCGCTCCCGGCCACGGCGCTTGAACGAGGCGCTTGCCCGGGGTGCTACCGCGCTCGACCAATATGATGCGATCACCGCCGGCGACCAGTTTGAAATCGCGCTGGCGATCGACCCGGGAAACGAGGCGGCTCAAACGGGTGCTGCGCGCGCTGAAAACGTCGAGCGACTCGCACAACTGCTGGCCCGGGCTCGGGAATCGGCGGGCAACGGGGACTGGATTGCGGCACGGCAATGGTATCAGCAGGCGGTTGCGCTGGCTCCCTGGGCCGCTGACGCCCAACAGGGGCTGCGAAGTGTGGTTGCGGAGCTCGAGGCGATGCGTTTCCGTGAATTGATGTCCACGGCACTGGCAGCCATGGACAGCGGGCAATTCGCGGCCGCACGCGAATCCTTGTCGGCGGCGAGTGCCCTGGCACCGGGGTCATCTGACGTGGCCGATGCCCGCCAGCGGCTGCATCTGGCGGTTCAAAAACGCCAGATCACGGGGCACAGAAGCAAGGCGGACAAACTGGTGCAGGCTGAACGCTGGCATGAAGCGGCCCGGGAATTCGATGCCGTACTCGCCATAGACCCGCAGGCGCAGTTCGCTGTGCAGGGGCTGGCAGAGAGCCGGCAGCTGGCACAGTTGAACGATCAACTCGACAGCTATGTGCATGAGCCGGAACGACTGCAGTCCCTGCAACCGCGAAACAACGCGCGGACCCTTCTGGACTCGTCCGCCTCGATAGAGAATAAGGGCCCACGCCTGCAGCAGAAATACCAGCAGCTTGCGGCGCTTGTTGAACTCGCTGAAACCCCGGTGCCGGTTGACTTTGTGTCGGATGGGATGACTGATGTGACCATAAACCGGGTCGGTGGTTTTGGAAAATTCCGGGAGACGACGATTACTCTGTTGCCGGGCCGCTATGTCGTTCGGGGGGAGCGGGTCGGTTACCGGGATGTGCGCCTGGAGCTGACGGTTATGGTGGGGTCCGCAACTCCCATACTCGTGGTGCGGTGTGAGGAAAAAATTTGAATACCGTGACCGTCATTACGCCGGACGGCCACAGTTGCCCCTGTGCCGGGTCGGACCGGATTGGTATTGGAGGCGTTGGCGCCGATATCGCGATCCCGGGTGATACCAGCACCAACCAGTATGCGTATATCGAAAACCACGAAGGCCACCCGTGGCTGATCCCGGCAACACCTACCATAGCCGTGCGCCTCAGCGGTGCGTCGATATTCCAGGCGACTCCGCTCAGAAACGGTGATGAGATAGACATTGGCGGCGCCAGCTACCGGGCCAATCTGACCGGGCGGACGCTGAAAATCGTCTCCGTTGAATCCGGCCCGGCAGAGGATGAGCAAGCGCCTCCAAAACCGGCACAACGAAAAAAATCCTCACCGCGACGTCTGCGCATTTTCAAGCTGTTCCTGTTTAGTATATTCGTCGTGCTGGTTCTGGTTCTGCTGTTTGTATTTTTTGCGACCCCGATCTCGATATCAGTCAGTCCGGATCCCGACCGCGTGGCATTCACCGGCTTCCCGCCGCCAGTGCCGTTACAGGGACGCTACCTGGTGTTTCCCGGAGACTACAGGGTGATCGCCGGCAAGCCGGGATACGAACCGTTGAACGAGTCCGTATCCATCGAGCGGGGGCGATACAGGGATCTTGTGTATGAGCTGAACAAACTGCCTGGGCGGGTATCCATCTATTCCCAACCGGAGGTTGCGGAAATCAGGGTCGATGAAAAATATTTGGGATCGACGCCGCTGCTACAGAAAAAAATCCCCGCCGGGCGCCACCACCTGACCGTGTCAAAAAAACGTTACCAGGACGCCGCGCTGGAACTCGAGGTGGAAGGTCTGGATCGGGAACAGGTGATCCGGGTCGAGTTGGCGCCGGATTGGGCACCTGTCACTTTCCGGACGGAACCCGTCGGGGCCTCGGTTATTTTCGGCGACGAGATCGCCGGAATCACGCCCCTGACCGTCGACATTCTGTCGGGGGATCATCAGGTGAACCTCGAGCTCGATCGATATCAAAGCCGGACACTGGATATAAAAGTGGTTGCGGGTGTCGCCATGGCGGTACCGGTGGTCACGCTTGTGCCTGTTCCCGGAGAACTGAGCCTGACCACCAAGCCCGCCGCCGCAACCGTCACCGTGGATGATGCCTTCCGTGGCAGCACTCCGCTGGCGCTGAAACTGGCGCCCGGGGTCGATCATCAAATCACCTTGTCCAAAGCGGGATATGAGGTCGTCAAGCGCACTGTCACCATGCAAGCGGGGGAGAAGCAGGCACTGTCCATAACTTTTTCCCCGTTATTCGGTTTTGTGTTCATCACCAGCAATCCGGCAGACGCTACTCTTTCCGTGGACGGTAAGGCCACGGGCCGGGCCAGCCAGCGACTGCGTCTGACCACGCAACAGCACACACTGGAATTCAGCAGACCGGGTTACCAGACGCAGCGCATCACACTGACACCAAGATCGGGCGTAAGCAAAGCGTTGTCAGTGGACCTGAAACCGGTCGGCCAAAGATCGCCTGCCACGCCAACGCCGAAACTGGTCCGCACCGGTGAGGGCCAGGAACTCAAGTTGATCGAACCCGGAGAGTTCACCATGGGTTCCTCCCGACGCGAACAGGGTCGCCGTGCCAACGAAAACCTGCGCCGCGTGGTTTTGACCCGGCCTTTTTATCTGGCAGCCATGGAAGTCACCAATGCCGAGTATCGGCGCTTCAAACCGGAGCACCGATCGGGCACCGCGTACGGGCGTAGCCTGGACCTGGACAATCAGCCGGTGGTCAACGTCGGTTGGCAGGATGCCGCGGCTTACCTGAACTGGTTGAGTGAACAGGAAGGTTTGCCGCCTGCGTATCGAATTAACGGCGAAACACTGGAACCGGTGCGACCCCTGGGCCGGGGTTATCGATTGCCCACCGAGGCGGAGTGGGCCAGGGCAGCCAGATTCAGCACCTCCGAACCAAAAAAATATGCGTGGGGCAAGACCTATCCGCCGACAGGAGGTTTTGAAAATTACGCCGATAAATCCGCGTCTGGTCTGTTAACTTACAGCTTGTCTTCCTATAACGACGCCCACTCGGTTACCGCTCCCGTGGGCAGTTTCAGTCCCAACGATGCCGGGCTCTACGATTTAGGCGGTAATGTGGCAGAATGGACCAACGATTATTATTCGGTATATCCCACCGACGCCAGCACGGTTACCCGGGACCCGGTGGGCCCGGATTCGGGCCGCCACCATGTCGTGCGGGGCGCGGGGTGGAAGGACTCGACCATAAGCGAACTGCGCCTGAGTTACCGGGACTACGCCGATGGTTCCAGGGAAGATCTGGGATTCAGGGTGGCGCGTTATGCGGATTGACCGGCACATTCCCATCCTGTTGATCCTGATGTGTTTGCCGGCGCTGGGTCAGGATGATGGGGGCGAGACCACACCCAAAGTCGAGCAGACACAATCAAGCACCACTGCAGACGGTTCCCGGGATGGAACCAAAGACGAGAAACAGGTCGAGGTTCCAGCGCGATTCATACCCAAAGAGAAAATTTCTTCCGATAGCGTGATTTCATTTCCCGCGGATATTTAGCCATAGGATACACAATGAAAAAAGCCATACCGATAGAATTTATATACCAGGTGTTTTCGTTATTGATTGCGATAATAATCGTGCACGCGGTATACGTGGCGGTGATCCGCCCCAACGCATCAGCATCCATGGAGCGTGAAATTTCCCGCATGAAAGCAGATCCGGAATACATCCAGCAACGCTCGATCTTTGTGGTGGTCCGTGATTTCGAACAGGAGGCCTGTTTTATCCTGGCGCTGTGGGCGTTCAGCATCATGGGCTTCAAGGGCTACGCTTCTTTCCGTGAAAGAAGGCTGCTCGACACACTGGCCGATGGCGAAGACGACGATACAGATAGTGTGCTGGATACCGGAAAACTCTCCATGCGGCTGGACTCCCTGCCACATCGCGCCCGGGAAGGATTGCTGCCCCGTGCTCTGGATGCCGCGTTACACAGAATTTCCGTCACCGGCAACGTACAGGACGTTTCCGCTGCCGCCAGGGAAGTCTGCCAGGTGGAATCGGACCGTCTGGAATCGGAATTGTCGATCATCCGCTATATCGCGTGGGCGATCCCATCCATAGGTTTCATCGGCACCGTACGGGGAATCAGCGACGCCCTGGCCCAGGCTCACCGCGCGGTTGAAGGCGACATCACCGGCGTGACTCAAAGCCTGGGAGTGGCTTTCAATTCAACGTTCGTGGCGCTGGCGATCAGTATCGTAGTGATGTTCTTTGTATACCAGTTGCAGTTGGCACAGGAGCGCGTGGTGCTGGACACCGGAACGTTTTGTGACCGCTACCTGATCCGCAGGCTGAAGCACGCATAATGAGGCGGAGGAGAGAGGTCAGCGTATTCGGGCTTTCCTTTCTGGACGTGATGTTTTGTGGTTTTGGTTCCGTCATCCTGCTGGTGATGATTATCAATTCCCAAACCCTGGCCCAGCGCAAGGAGGTGCGCCAGGACCTGCGCGGCGAAGTGAAACGCCTGGAAACGGAGGTTCGCACCGGTGAGGAGTACCTGGTCGAGATCCGCAACACGCTGGAAGAAGTCAACCGGGAAAACACGGTTGCGCAGGGCCGTTCGCGGGAAGTGTTGATAAAGATCGACCGGACCAAACTCGAACTGGCCGCGCTCGACAAGGCGACGCGGGCGCACAGGGAACACATCAACCAGTTGCAATCCGACCTGAAACGCGTCGATTCCGATAAACAAAAACTGGCCGCTGAACGGGAGCAAGCCGAAAAACAGGGTCGCAATGTGCGCAGGTTCCTCGGCGAGGGTGACCGGCAGTACCTCACCGGTTTGAAGGTGGGGGGGAAACGAATTGCCATACTCGTTGACGCGTCGGCAAGCATGCTGGACGAAACAATCGTCAACATCATCAGGCTTCGAAATTTGCCGGACGAGACCAAACGCAAGGCTGAAAAATGGCAAAGGGCTGTACGTACGGTGGAATGGCTCCTCAGTCAACTACCCGTAGACAGCGAGTTCCAGGTACTGGTGTTCAATGCTGATTCAAAGCCACTGACCGGTGATGGTGGCAAAACGTGGTTGGCAGCGAATCAAAATAAAAACCTGAATGGGATCATGGCTCGACTGAACCAGCTGGCTCCCAGCGGGGGAACAAGCCTGTACAAGGCGTTTGAAAGCATAAGGGGGCTGGCACCACGGCCGGACAACATAATTCTGTTGACCGATGGCTTGCCCACCCTCGGCAAAACCGGCCACAGCGGCGGCCGGGTCAGCGGCAAGAAAAGATTGAGCTACTTCAATCAGGCAGTCAGGGTGCTGCCGGGCGGCGTGCCGTTGAACACTATACTGTTTCCCATCGAAGGGGACCCGTTCGCGGCCAGCGAGTTCTGGAAGCTGGCCATCGACAGCGGCGGCTCTTTTATGAGCCCGTCAAAGGACTGGCCGTGAGACGACGGCGTCAGGATCTGCAGGTGTTCAGCATCTCTTTTCTGGATGTCGTGTGTTCCGCGTTTGGCGCCATTATCCTGGTCCTGGTCCTGTCCAAGACCGGCGAGCCCCGGGTGCTCGAACAGGTCAGGGCCGATCTCAGCGGCGTGGTGGCCGATTTGCAGGCAAAGCTGTATGACATTCGCGGTGAGACGCGGATATTCAATCGTGAACTTCAATTCAAACGCCCGCAACTGTCGGAATCGCAGGATCAGTTGGCCCGTCTGCGGCTCCAGTTCTCCGCGGTCAAAGGGCAATTTCAAAGCGCTACCCGGCAACTGGAAACCCAGCGTCTAATCGCGGCCAAACTGGAATCGGCTCAGCAATCCCTGACCGAGGAGATGTGGCGTTTGCTGGGTGATAATTTTCGTCGCCGGCCGGCGGATGCCCCTATTGGCGGCATCCCTGTCGACAGCGAGTACATCATTTTCCTTATCGATACATCGGCCAGCATGTTCAACTACAGTTGGGGTTTGATGCAGGACAAGGTCAAGGAAACCCTGGATATCTACCCGTCGGTGAAAGGCATCCAGGTCATGAATGATATGGGCGACTACATGTTCTCACAGTATTCCCGGAGGTGGATACCGGACACCCCGGCGCGGCGCAAAGCGATCCTGCGCCGTCTGGCGAGTTGGAATCCTTTCAGTAACAGCAGCCCGGTGGAAGGCATTACCGCCGCCATCAGGACATTCTATTCCGCCGACAAAAAGATCAGTCTGTACGTCATGGGCGACGAGTTTTCCAGGGGTTCCATCGATCAGGTGGTGCAGACGGTGGACCGTATCAATCGTGCCGACAAAGACGGAACACGCCTGGTCCGCATTCACGCCGTTGGCTTCCCTGTCCAGTTCCTGCGCGGCGACGGCCTTGATGCCAGCGGTGTACGCTTCGCCGCTCTCATGCGTATGCTGACCGCACGCAACGGTGGCACCTTCGTAGGCCTTGACCGGGTCGCCAGGTAATCAATTGAAAGTTTTGGCGGAAAATAAGTGGCGTGCGACGTAGTCCTCCAGTTCCTGCAGCCGGCGAGTCGACACCTGGTTAAAATTCAGATTCTCTGGCCCGGATGATTGCGCTCACAACCTCATTGTAGGGTGCCTGCCGCCCAAGTTCCGCGGCCAGCACAGGTACCACGCCGTTAATGGCATCAATTTCCGATGGGCGTTTCGCCATATGATCCTGCAGCATGGAGGGCCGGGCGTCGGGCATTTTTTTACCGAACTCGGTGACGTAGGCGTCGACATCGTTAAATCCAAAAGCAATGTCCCCCGCCTGCCCTATGGCGTAGGCTTCCCTGGCGCAGTTGAGGGCGATCTGCCATGAAGCAGGGTCTGCCATCAATTGGCCGAGGCTTCGATGAAATACCGTGCAGGGTCCACTGAAGGCGACGTTACAGACAAATTTTTCCCAGATGAGTTGATTGATATCCTCGAACATCCTGACCTTGAATCCGGCCTCTTCCCATACCCGGGTAACCTTTTGCAGACGCGGGCTGATGCCCCCCTGCAACTCACCAAGGCAAATCAGCGACATGCCGTTGTGGTGCGCATACCCGGGCGCCTTGACGGATGCCCCAAAACCTCCGGCCACGCCGAGGATAATGTTTTCGGAATCGATACTCTCGCGTATCCGCTTTCCGGCACCCAGGCCATTCTGGATGGTCAGGATGACGCTATCACAAGTCAGCAGCGGCGCGATCGCCCGTGCTGCAGAGGCAACACCGGACGCCTTGGTGGCGATAACAACCAGTTCACACTCACCCGCTTCACCAGGCTCGGCGGCCACGTGAATATTCCGGATAGTACGATTACCGCTCGCCCCTTCCAACCGCAGCCCTCGCTGGCGAATGACATCCAGATGTTCTTTCCAGACGTCAATCACCCAGACTTCATTATTCGCCTCCGCCAGAAGCCCGGCGTATACCGAGCCCATAGCACCGGCGCCAACGACTGCTATTTTCATCGTGTTTGTTTCCCTGGAATTTCCTGCCAGCGTATCACCCACCGGTTAGCGCACCATCTTTGCGCGGGGCAGCCTGCTCCCGCACATCGCAGCCTTCAGCGGAAAAACGCAAGTGAATCGCTAGCTGCATCATTTAAGCAGCAATTGGGTTATGGTGTACTTTAACTAAAAGTGGCGTTCCGGGTACAGACCGGACTTGACCGGGTGTTATGCCGTCCGCAATGGTTTACCACACTGAGCCGAAGTGCATAAACGTCCGCCTGCGATGAAACACCCTAAAAAAGATACTGACCCTAATGAAACCTGGCCCCAAACGATTACAGCTGAAAATACATTCGAGTGGAAGTTGCATTGAATTGCTGAAACATTGCGGACGAATACCACGCAACCCATCACATGGCAAACCTGGAAACTGTCAACATCTGCGAAGGATATCGCGACATCCAGGCGTTGATCCCTGGTCGAGTCCGATCCGGACTGCAGGCGTTCTTCGGGCAACAACATTTCCAAAGAGCCAGAGTGACCGTTAACTACTTCGCATACGGGTCTAACCTGTTGCATGCCCGTTTGCATGCCAGAACCCCGTCGATCAGGAATCTTGGCATCGCACGGTTACCAAACCATCGCTTCAGTTTCGACAAAATCGGTGGTGATGGTTCGGGAAAATGCGGCATCGAACAAACGCATAGGAGCCATGAAGTTATCGGTGTTCTGTACCAGATGGCCAAACTGGAAAAACCGGTCCTGGATAAAATCGAAGGCGTTGGTCACGGTTATGTGGATCGGCAAGTTTCGGTTATTACGCATCGTGGGGAAATTCCGGCATTCACCTACTACCCAACCTTGCTGGAGGAAGCCAGGAAACCCTACGATTGGTACAAAGCGCTGGTAGTGGCAGGCGCCAAAGAAAATGGTTTTCCACAGCATTACCTGGCGATGATCGAATCCATAACAAGCGTAATTGACCCGGACAAAAACAGAACAACAAAAAACTTTAAACTTATCGGGGATTAGCGCCTTACATGGCAGGCCAGACAACTTCCCGACAGGCGGCCGACCAGATAATAGCTGGGCGGTTCCTCTTCCACAGCGCGCAGCGCGCGTCTGACATCAGCCCTGAATTCATCGATGTGCTCGTCGATCAACAGATGGTTTGTTTGCCGGGCTCCCGCGCCGAGTGTGAGCGCTTCTTTTTCCATCTGATTGAGCAAGCCGATAATTAATTCCCTGTTGGCTCCTGCCATGAATTCATTGGAGTCGAATATATCGTTGATGGACCATATGTGTTTGCTGAGACGCAGCATGGCACTTTCCACCTCGGCATCGCCCAGGTAGACCATATCTGGAGGATAAGTGTGCATGCGCACCTCCGTTTTGGCGCATCCCGGCAGCGCAATAACCAGGGCACAATATATTGGGATCAGTATTCTGGTGTATGGTTTCAAGACTTATTGACTTGATCGCCGGTTGTCAGAGTGGACCCCATCATACTACTTGAAGTTATCCGGATTTTGATATACATCAATACCACTCTAACCCAAAGCACATAGTTTATGCCCAAAAGCACCGGGGAATATGCATGAGCACTCTAATATCCAGGATTCATCAGGATCACGTTAATATGGCCAGGATCCTCAAGCTGATCGCCAGTGAAATCGACGCATTTGTCGCCGAAGAACCGAGGGACATGGATGTGTTGGATGACGCGATGCGTTACATGATCAGCTACGCGGACAAATTACACCATCCCAAGGAGGACATCATGTTTCGCCGATTGCAGGAAGTGGCGCCGCAGACCCGTGATCTGGTGGAGGATATCTTCCGCGAACACGAGACCATAGCCAGAATGGGTGCGGAATTCCACGAGCTCGTTCAGGCGGTGGAATATGGTGATTTCGTGCTGCGCAAAGAGATCATTGCCAAGGGGGAGGACTACGTCCGAACACTGTTTGCGCATATGGGCAAGGAAGAAGAGCAGTTGCTCGAGACAGCCAAACAGCTGTTATCGAGCGAGAACCATGCGGATCTGGAGATCGAGGCGGATGAATTGGTCGATCCCTTGTTCGCGGAAGAAGTACAGCAAGAGTTCAAGGCCCTCTATGACCACATAGTGCATCAGTATGGCGATGATTTGCAGGATCCGGCCCACCGCCTGGTGTGACGAGGGGCGCTGACCTCCCGGTAACATTGCGCCCGGCTCCTTCCGGGCTAGCCCGCAACTCTCACGGGGTGGCGAGATGATCGCGCAGAGATTTGGATTCACAAGGCATTTACTGAAGGAGTGGAATAACCGTGTGTATTTCTGACTGAAGATAATGTCTTGTGGATTCAAAGATCAAGCGAGGGCTCGGCAATCCCGTGAGAATTGCGGGCCGGCTGTTGCAAGGTCTGTTCAACTCGTCCGGTCACTGTGTGATCCGTCTGTGTATGATCATGCGGTCCACGATATCAGGGTTGTTGAAACCCATATTTCGTGGATCATCCTGACCGGGCCATACGCCTACAAGATCAAAAAACCGGTTTCACTGGGTTTTCTCGATTTCAGTACG